>LUZO01000005.1 GCA_001603685.1 Bacteroidales bacterium Bact_23 | reverse complement strand
TCTTTCGCCCGCTCCATGAGCTCATCCAGGCTCTTTGCCTGGGTATGGCATCCAGGGAGGGAGGGGACGGTGGCGACGTAGTATCCGTCCTCGTCCCGCTCAACGAGGACGTTGAACTTGGCCTTCATCTCTCGACTATTCTGGGTTGAGATCTTAAATACGTGGTCATGCGATGGAAATTGATCCGTTGCCGTATGGCCACAATAAGGTGGGGAGTTCAATTATAATGCGGATAAGGCGCCTTTAGAAACAATTTTAAGTTCGTGTCCACATCATGCAGTTGGTGTCGGGAATTGATTGACCAGGCTGGGATACACAAGCAAACTCTGAGTAGCAACCCCGGAGAACGTGTAAACGCAGTTCGTAAAATCGGAGTAAATTTTGTTGTTCTTCCCGACAAAGACCAAGCGTGGAACGACTTTAGCCGATTGGCCGAAGATGAGAATAGCAATGTTAGAAATTGGGCAGCGGAATCAATAAGCATATCATTTTCTTACATACCAGACAAAGAACAGGCATGGAATTGTTTGCTTCGGCTGAGTGGAGACAATAACGAGAATGTGAGGATGGATGCTACAAGAGCCCTGGGTAGAGCATTTCCCCACGTCTCCGAAAAGGATCAAGCTTGGAATGATCTACATAAAAGAACAGAAAAAGAAGCGGATATTTGGGTGCGCAGGGGAGTAACCCAGGCGCTAGGGTATGTGTTTCTCCACATACTGAATAAAGAGCAAGCTTGGAATGATTTGCATCGCTTGACGGCGGATCATGATGATTGGGTAAAACGTGGCGCTGTATGGACATTAGGTAAGGTATTTTCAGATCTGCCAGATAAGGAGATGGCTTGGAGAGATTTGCATCGGCTAACGAAAGATGATTATTCCGGAGTTCGATGGAATGCAGCATCTGCATTGGGCATGGCTTTTCGCCACATACCCGATCAAGAAGCTGCCTGGGGAACTTTGATTCGGCTTACTAAAGACAGTCAAGAAGAAGTGAGATGGGCAGCGGCTACTTCTTTGGGCTTAGCTTACCCCCATGTTGCTGACAAAAAGCTTGCCTGGGACGATATGCATAAGTTGACTGAAAGCGATGACGATTCTGTACGACATGGAGTTGCCATGTCCTTAGGTACCGCTTATCCTTATATTTGCGACAATGAAAAAGACCTGGCCCAGGAGGATTTGCATCGTCTAATTGAAGACGTAGCAGTCCATGTACGGATGTGGGCTACATATTCTATTGGAATAGCTTTTCCCTACCTACCAGATGAACAACAAGGCTTGAGGGATTTGCATCGGCTACTAACGGAAGACGATGATATCCGCGTGAAATGGAAGGCCATAGAAGCACTAGGCCAAGCTTTTCCCCATGTTTCGGATAAGGCCAAGGTCTGGTCCAATCTGCAACATTTCGCTAGCGATGAAAATAATATGTTATGTGTATTCGCGAACCACTCTCTTGGAAAGGCATCGATATTCAAAGCGGCAAAGGCAGATAGCGAAGATGACTTCAAAGATGAAATGGAAAAAGCCTTGAGCTTTTTTGAGATATCAGCAGCTAAAGCATGGGAACCTTATAACCCCTCTAAATTTTGTCTCCCCTTCTACAACTCGTTCTATTCAGTTACTTTCAAAGATGGTGATAACGAGGCAGAAGTCAAGAGATTCCTGGGTCAAGCAAGGGTAGAGATAGGGTTGTCTGAGAGCAGAGATGCGCTTTTAGAGTCTATGGAAAATTTGGCAAGAGCACTTCAGAGCCTTCAGAAATCTAAAGAAGTATCATGGATGGAGAAACAGACCTATCTTGCTGCATGGAGGGGGTACTGTGATAAAGCCGCAGACCTTCTGGCTCAAGCAGAATGTAATGCTCCGATTGCAGTTGAAGTCCTACGCAGAGGTCTACCCATAATAGGCCGACGTATAAAGGAATTGCTAAAAGAGATTGAAGGAGAAAGCCACAGATTACGTGAAGCTACTAGGGATACACCATTCGAAGGCCTTGGCGAAAGGACCTACAGTAGGACCCAACAGCTGGCCATAATAGACCAACAGGTTGAAGCTGAGCGAATATTGGACGAAACAATTCAAGACGTTAGGATCATGTGTGACTTCTTGCCAGAGAGAAGTAGAGCGTCAGTATGCGAGCTTCGGGATTGGGACGAACTCGACCTACAAAGAAAGGCATCGCTTTATAAAAGAGCAATTTCGCATTGCAGCCAGCGGATGGAGGTATTATCTCAACAGATCGTGGAAAAAGATGCATGGATTGGATATCTCAGAGATGAAGTAATAGGGAGGCTAAAGAATATAAATTATAATATTTTCAAGCTTAAAATTAGCTCAGCTAATGCAGCTGATAGCCTCCGTGCCCTCAAGTGGGAGCTGGATCGAATAAATGCGATCAAGTTGGATATTGACGGCCTGGGCTCTAAAGTAGAGGATCTTGAAGTTTCCCAGCAGCAATCCCTTATGGAGTTGGAGGAAAAGATTCCCAGGATCATACGGGAGCTGGAAACACTTGCCAAAAGTCGAAATAACCAGCTCAGCCGGGAGATCCTAGAAAAGCTAGATGACATGAAGAGGTCTCCGGAAGAGACGATCTTCGAGCGGGCAGCGAACCTCGCCTCCATTGTCGGCCTGTTGATAGCTCTTTTGTAAGCCGTGCCGCTTCAGAGAGGAGCGCCAACTTCTCCCGCACCGCGTGTGGACTCAGCCTGCCACCCTCCCGATCCATTTATCAATCCCCAGGGACATATACACCCTTCGGAGCGTATGAATATGAAGAGCTTGAAAGGAACCGAGACCGAGAAGAATATCCTCACCGCCTTTGCGGGAGAATCCCAGGCCCGAAACCGGTACAACTTCTTCGCCTCCCAGGCCAAAAAAGAGGGGTACGAGCAGATCTCAGCGATATTCGCCGAGACCGCCGATAACGAGAAGGAGCACGCAAAAAGGCTCTTCAAGTTCCTGGTGGAGGGCGGCGAGGCCGAGGTCCGGGCGTCCTTCCCCGCCGGGGTCATCGGGCCGACGGTGGAGAACCTCCGGGACGCCGCCGCCGGGGAGAAGCACGAGTACTCGGAGATGTACCCGGAGTTTGCGGCGAAAGCCGATGCGGAGGGCTTCCCGGAGGTCGCCGAGACGATGAGAAATATCGCCGCCGCCGAGGTCGGCCACGAGAAGAGGTTCCTCGCCCTGGCGAAGAACATCGACGACGGGACGGTCTTCAAGCGCGAGGGGGTCGTAAGCTGGAGGTGCAGGAACTGCGGCTACATCCACGAGGGGGCCGAAGCGCCGGAGGAGTGCCCCGCCTGCGAACACGAGAGGGCCTACTTCGAGCTCCTCTGCGAGAACTACTGACCTTCCTGTCGCCCGTAGAATCATCGGCCCATCGACCCATCCGCGGGACCACCGGATCCCCGGGCCGGCAGATTCGAGACCGGTGCCGGGCAGGGTGAGAGGAAGGGGCGGCGGGGCCGTCCTTCAATCCCCGCCCGGCCTCTCCGCGGGTGTTTTTTTTCGGTTCAGAGCTTCCCAGACTATCATAATCCCGCATCATCCAAGTTTGTCCAGTTATTATTCCATCATCCTCTGATCCAGGAGCCTTCCACCAACAAATTAGAAATAGTTTGCCGGCGTAAATTCCCTGGGAGGTAGATCGGTTGAAGGTACTGGTATTATACTACACCATGAACGGCCACACCCACCGGCTGGCCGAGGCGGTGGCCGAGGGAGCCCACCAGGTGAAGGGAGCAAAGGTCGAAATGCGCCGGGTCCCCGAGACCCTCTCGGAGGCGGAGCTGGGAAGGAGGGGGGCCTCCGCCGAGGCGGCGGAGATCTTCTCAGAGGTTCCGGTCTGCAGAGTCGAGGAGCTGGCGGAGGCGGATGCCATAGTCTTCGGGACGCCTTCCTACCTGGGGAACATGGCGGGGCAGATGAGGAGCTTCCTCGACTCCACCGGCGACCTCTGGAGGAATAACCTCCTGGTGGGGAAGGTGGGAGGGGTCTTCGTCTCCTCCGGGTCCCAGCACGGCGGCCAGGAGGCGGCGATCCTCGCCTTCATCCCGAC
>LUZO01000677.1 GCA_001603685.1 Bacteroidales bacterium Bact_23 | reverse complement strand
CCTGGATAAGGTATATACCGCATGGTCGTTCGATGGTATTAACACCCAACCATTTACATCTTCCTTTTGAGCAAGATCAATCAGAAAATCGGCAAAAGCATCGGTCTGAAAATCGGGACAGGTAAAAAACTTCCGGCAATATTTTGAACGGCTTGCAATGCAATCGCTTTTATCAACCACATAAACAGGAATTCCCGCCTCGCCCAGCGAACGGGTATTTGATAAGCCCTGAACATGGCCTTCGACAATAATGGCGCCGGGGATTTTCATGACAAGATTTATTAATTAGCTGGTATTGTGTAGAAAGATATTAACAAATGCCTTTGTTAATAGTATCATAATATTTGTTAATATCTTTTGTTTATACTAAAAAGCGTATTACCTTTGTGCCATTAAGTTCATTCTTCATTCGAAGAAAGGAAATCGGGAAACGCAAGCCATGATGCTCTGCGTTTTCTGCTTTTATTAAAATACCTCATCCAACCTTCTGCCGTATTTTTTCATTATACTATTTCTTTTTCTGTCTTTCCCCTCCAGCTTGAAGGCTGTTATAAGAAAATATTCGGCTTTCTTCCTGAGTGGTTCTAGAACTATAACATAATCTTCTACCTTATCGTAAATGTATGTTCTGATACTCTGTGGTTCCTGCACGCTAAAGACAGTAATTTTTTCTTTACTTTGCTCTGATGTATGATGTTTAATCCAGTGCAAACGAATAGATCTTTGAATTTCAAATTCCCTTTTCTTTTCATTATTTACAGTTCTTGTTGTCAGATGTGTAAATAATACTGCCATAGCAATATCTCCGTCTGCCGGTGTTGGATTTATCCTTTTACCACGAAACGCAAAATATGGATTATCGGCTATATCCCTGTTAAAAACAGCTAACAAAGATTTATCTCGCTCCCTTGGTTCCATTCCCACAATATCAAGCAAAGCAT
>LUZO01000676.1 GCA_001603685.1 Bacteroidales bacterium Bact_23 | reverse complement strand
GATATACTCTGTTCCTTGCTATGTAATATCGTCTAAAGGCCTTATGGTTCAATGTATACAGGTCGACACCTAGTAATGTATGCTTTGTAATATCTCCGATCGAGTGTATCATAAGTGGTTGTATCGACATGCATACAGCATGACCCTGTTTTCTAAGCCTTAAGCAATAGTCTTTGTCAACCTGATCAATGAATAGATCCTCATTAAATCCACCAACTTCCATGAATGCCCTTATAGACATTAGGCTTCCCGAAGTAATAACAGCTTTTCGGACTATCCATGAATCATCTGTTTTCTTTATCTTTGGATTAAAATACCGCCCATATTTATCGTGATAATTTGATCCTATGATGCCGATACTATTCGAAGGTTGTAAACGATTTATTATCAATGACAGTATCTCAATCATATTGTCTTCAACTAAAGAGTCTTGATCCATCGTTAGTACCCATCTATAGCCGTTTTGGTATGCAAATGAAACCCCTTGATTAAGAGCATGCGACACTCCCAGATTTTCAGAGTTAAGAATTAGTTTTATACCCATTTCGTCAGATATTTGGTGCAATAATGCTATGAATGTGTGCTCGGAACCATTATCTACAATTATGGTGTCGCCAACTTGATTATGGACACGTTCCAGTCGTTGGTGAAAACCGATGTCTGGATTGTATGTAATAAACACTGCGCAGATCGCACTATTGTTAAGTATTTCAGTTCCTATTTGTTTGACCATAGTACACATTCTTCTCCTGAATATTTATCAATCATTAGATAAATACGTGCAAATAAAAGAAAAAGTGAGGGAACGACATATTGAAGAGTCTTTGTCAGAGATCTATAGTCGTAACTTTGAAATAAAATATGGAGACTTCCTTGTGAAAACACATTTGCGTTGGCAGACGTTGTCCAAGTGATTGAATTATCAAACCCTGCTCTCTGTGCAATATGATACAAATTGGTCGGACAATAGAGAATGATATGTCTTGGTGGCTCCAAGCCGCGCCAATAGGATTTGAAAAATTTGTGACCTAAACTAATGGCGTTTGGAGTCACCAAGACGAGAGTTCCATCCTGTTTAAGAAGACGGCGACATTCTTTCAGAAGGCTCACGGGGTCGTGTACATGTTCTATTACGTGGTTCATCACGATTGCGTCATAGGAACTCTTGGGCAAACCAAGCTTTTCAAGGGGACCAAGATGGATTCTAATCCCCGTTCTTGAAGCGATATTAAAACTTACAGGATCCACTTCCTGTCCCTCGACAGTCCATCCAAGTGCTGCAAATTTCGTAAGTCTTGTACCATCTCCGCAGCCCAGTTCCAATAAATTGCCTATCTTGAGCTTTCCTATATACATTTGTGCTAGTTCTATGCGCTCTCGATGGATAGGCGTAATAAACAAAG
>LUZO01000675.1 GCA_001603685.1 Bacteroidales bacterium Bact_23 | reverse complement strand
ATTAAAGAATTATCCCGAAAATTTGTCGGCTTATTAATTAGGAATAACTATGCCATATTTATTAAGAATAAAGGTGGAATTAAGAAGCCAATTAATAAGATGGTATTACACTATGGTAATCAGCAATTTAATTGAGAAGCAAGTTGAACTTCTTAAGTTTATTTTTAAAGAGTATAAATAGAAGTTGGGGCATAGGCATTTACTGCTCCACGATTTGGGGAATTATTCTACAATCTATATTGGAGATAAAGGTATATTGTTGATATACTGTGGATTATAAAAATTGTGGTATATGGGTTATACCGATTGGAAAATATGATAGACCAGTTATGCCGGTTAGCAAAATATAACAGGCCAATTATCCCTCCGCTCAATTGATCTGAATATTTTAACCATCGGCATTAACGATTGTAAATTTACAAAACAGTTTGGACTATTTTGTTAATACAATGGTAATTAGACTACTTCTTTACTTTTTTTCTATTACTCTTTTTTGTAGATTTTGAGAAAAGTCTTTTATAAAAATGCTCCTTTTTTTTGGTTTCTTCATAATAAGAATAGTCATACCCCATGTCATAGCTGAATGATT
>LUZO01000674.1 GCA_001603685.1 Bacteroidales bacterium Bact_23 | reverse complement strand
GGTTGCGCATACATCGAAGAGATAAAAAACCACGACAAAAGGAACAGAAGTTTGAGTCTCATATTATTTGTTTTTTTAGTTGTAACTTGATTGTATCAGAAAAGTATTATCCTTTTTTGCCCCACTTTTTAAATCATCCCGAGGTATGTACAGGTAGAAGGTGATTTTAATAGGGTCGGGGTTATTTGAGAATAATTGCCATCGGTTAGCCTCTACTAAAATCATATTCACGTAGTTGTAAAGAGGGTCGTAATAGATGACAGTAGCGTGTATAGAGTCTGGGGTTATTGAGCTTAACCCGAAATAACCTGCTTCATTTTGCCGAAGGAAAGCAGTAAGTTTTCCCAATTCCATTGCCCTTGATTCTTTTCTGTAAGGATAAAGTATAAAGGTTGCCTGGATTGGGTGAGTCTTTCCTAAATCAAATAAAAAGAGGTTAGAAAGCGATTCTATGGGATATTGTTCAGAAAAAACAGGCTTGAGGTTTCCGGAATTATCTTTTTTTAAATAAACATCGGAATGGAAATCGTCAGCACCAAATTTGCTTCTGTTAAAAAGAATTAATCCATTATCCGCCTGAGTTGTTTTGCTTTTGTCAATTTTTGAAGGCAAAGAAGTGTAATTAAATGAATCATAGGCTCGCAAAAAATCAATCTCCAATTCGGTTTTATCCATACCCTTAATTAAATATATGTTGGCAGGAAAACGTATCGAAAGTGTTGCGCCAATGTTTAAAACCCAATTTGCAGAGAATAGTGATTCGTTATACTGCAATATCATTTTTGTGGCAAGAAGCTCTCTTACCAATTCATGTCTTTCAGAAGCACTTTTAGTAATATACGGCTTGTTACTTTTATAAATCTCAATAC
>LUZO01000673.1 GCA_001603685.1 Bacteroidales bacterium Bact_23 | reverse complement strand
GTTTCAGAGCAGGTAATGGCAACGTATTTCTTTTACAAAGTATTTATTAAAGACGAAATCCTATCATTCAAAACATTACTATTTACATTTTTTCCTGTTTGGAAAAAAAGATTCTCAGACACGATAATCCCTTCTAATAATTCTTTTGGTTATGATAATGTGCTCAAAAAAATAAATGGCTCGTTGGATGAATATCTTTATTCGATCTATTCAGAGGAAGAAAAAGTATTAGAATTCTTTTCGCTTTTTTGGTTTTACAAAAGAGAGGAAACCCTCAACTATTTCCATCAAAAAATCAAACAACTTCCAGAACCCGAAAATCCTGTCTATGATTCGAAATATGAAACAAATGATTTTGTGTGGGACAGAGACAAAACCTTAGACATTCTTGCCGACCTTTTTAATCACTTTACTGAAAGCTTTGTTCCAGCTTTGGAATTAGCATTTGAATATTGTCGAAAGAAACCCGAATCACTTCCTGAACTTATTAGGCGCATCAGAGAGAAGTTGCTATTTGATGATGATGACCACCGATGTGACTTTCAAAGACAAGTAGAATTGTTCAATCTTTTGATTGCAAAATTTAATGCAAAACAACCTCACTACGTTGAAGCTTTTTTTGCTTTAGCTGGAACATTCCTTTCACATCATTACCAAATAACAAAAGGGGGAAGAAATCACTCTATTACTTTTTACCAATACCCCTTGCCATTCTATGAAGTAACAAAAGACTTTAGAAAATCTATCTGGACAAATCTGTTTGAAAATTTTAAAACTTACCCAAAGGAAGTTTTAGCTATACTTAAAAACTTTCGACCCGGATACAAAGAGTCAATTTCCGAAATACTTGAATTTGATTTATCTCTTTTACTTCCTTTCATTGAAGTTAATCTCTGTCT
>LUZO01000672.1 GCA_001603685.1 Bacteroidales bacterium Bact_23 | reverse complement strand
GCTTAAGACCAGCAAAAGCATGGGCAGGTAGCGGAAACTATGAGTTAAATCTACATATAATTCATCATCGTCCTGAAGTTTATTATAGATGATGTTGAAAATATCCCACATCTCGTTTTCATCTTTCCCATCCGGAATCATTTCATTTTCCGGTTTAAAGGGCAGATTCATTCTTTCAAGGAGAGTTTTTAGCCCCGTATATTTAATGACTTCGTTTATTAATGTGTTTTTTCTTTCAACAATATCCCAATTTTCTTTACAAGCTCTTTCTGTTGTAAAAATAAAACAGGCGTCATCACTATTCCACTCATTTGCTTTTATGTGTTCAAGAGCTGCTTTCTGAGCAAATCGGGTTTCCGAAGAGCAAAACTCATCTTTTACATATTTGCATTTTCCGTAAAAGCCGGTGCCCAGAATTGAGATAAAAACTTTTCGTGCCATGGTGTTTTTATTTTGTATTGATGTTGTACAATTCATTATCCAAAAGCTGAAACAGCTGTTTTTTGCAGTTTTGGCTTCCGCCACAGGGTTTTAATGAAAAGGTAAGTATCTTGTTATCGCGGCATTTTTCAGCTGCATTTTCTTTTATTTCCTCGTCGGTAACAAACAGTGCCTTGCTGCCCATGCCGCCATAGACCTTTACGGCCGAAGCAAACTTGTCAATATCGGTTTCTTTCCGTATTTGGGTTTTACACTCTACGAAAAGTAGTTTACTGCCGGTATCGATAATGATATCGATCTCATTCTTCGGACTGTTTTTCTGCGAAGGAAATACGCAGTTTATTCTTATCTCTTTCACCTTATCCCAGCTGCTTAGCAGGCGGGCAACTTCCAGTTCAAACCAGCCGGTATTCAGAAAAAGGTTTCGTGCATTGGGCGAGTCAAACACCTCATTCATTACAGCCCCTTCTTTATTGTTCATCCGGATGGTGATATGCCGTTCATCACTATTCCATATTAGCTTTGAACCTTTTTTGGATTCAAATGAGGTTTCATTCGGGTACTTTGAAAATTCATTGGCCAGGTTATTAAATTCATTAAAATTAAATTCCCGCAATTCTTTTATTCTTTCGATGGCTTTGAAATCTGCCTTATCGTAATCCTGAAGCCGTTTGTATCTTTTTAAAGTGTTGTTGTGCAGCCTGAAGCGGACATCCATGCCGATGTCCGTAATTTGCTGTGAGAAGTCTTTGAGATTTTTTACAAAGTTGTTCTGATCTACATAGAAGATTTCGGTATTTTCGCGATTGCTGAATATTTGCGAAAAATAGTATGCCCAGGGCTTTGTCCCACTCGAAATATTTATGCTGACATACTGGCCTTCCAGTTCCTGCAATAATCCAAGCACTTGGTTCCTGATTCCGGCCAGATCGACCGGATCGAAGATCTCAAAATCCGTTGTTGAATCAAATTCCCCGGCTATCCTCATGGCTTCGTCCTTCGACTGCCTGGAGCAGATAAATATTACCCGTTCGGGTTTGCTGTTTTTAATCCCCAGATAAACCGGTATGGGTTGTCCGCCAACAAGGGTGATGTG
>LUZO01000671.1 GCA_001603685.1 Bacteroidales bacterium Bact_23 | reverse complement strand
TCCGTCGCCCGGTTGGACGTCGAATGCTTCGACGAACTCTGTCACCTGCGGCAGTGCCACATTGACGCGGTTGCGGCCGAGTGAATGCACGTCCATCTGGGTGAGCTGCAAGGCTGCCTTCGGGCGGATGTTGCTAGCCCACACCGCTGCGTAAGCAAGGAAGAAACGCTGCTCAGGTGTGAAGCCATCCATCAGCTCAGGGTTGACCTGACCTTCTTTCATGGCGTTGTGCATGGCGAGATAACTCACATGCAAGCCGCCGTTGTCGGCGATGTTTTCACCTAATGTCAACTCACCATTTCCGTGGATGAGACCGAGTTCAGGGTCATCGACAGCGATAGCGTTGTTGAATGCATCGATGAGCGCCTGTTTGTTATTGTCGAAGTTCTTGGCATCTTCCTCTGTCCACCAGTCGTTGAGATTACCGTCTTTGTCGTACTGGCGGCCCTGGTCGTCGTATCCGTGTGTCAGCTCGTGGCCTATCACCACGCCGATGGCACCGTAGTTGGCGGCCTCGTCAGCGTTCATGTTGAAGAACGGAGGCTGGAGGATAGCGGCAGGGAAGCAGATCTCGTTGGTGGTAGGGTTGTAGTAGGCGTTGACAGTTTGAGGTGTCATGCCCCACTCGTTGCGGTTCACCGGCTTGTTGATCTTGCTGAACATATAATCCATGTCGAACTCGTTGCTGCGGATCACGTTGGCTAAGTAGCTGTCGTCTTTGATTTCCAGACCGCTATAGTCGCGCCATTCATCCGGATAGCCAATCTTCACCAGCAAAGTGCCGAGTTTCTCGTGTGCGTTGGCCTTGGTGGCGTCGGTCATCCACTCGGCCATGTCGATACGCTGTCCGAGTGCTGTCACGAGGTTCTGCACCAATGTCTCCATACGTGTCTTAGCCTCTGCCGGGAAGTATTTCTCTACGTAAAGCTGTCCGAGAGCCTCGCCCATGGCGCCGTCAACGGTTGCGGTGACGCGTTTCCAGCGTGGACGGTTCTGCTCGCGGCCGCTCAAAAGACGTCCGTAGAAGTCGAAACTGGTCTCAATGAAGTCATCGCTGAGGTAACTTGTGGCGCCGTTGATGGCATGCCATGCAAAGTAAGCCTTAAAGGTGGCTATGTCGGTGTCGCCTAGCACGTCGCTGACCTCTTTGAAATATTTAGGCTGAGCGATATTGAAGCTCTCCATTCCGTCGAGGATGCCCATGTTATCGAAGTATTCGTTCCAGTTGATGTTTGGTGTCAACTCGGCGGCTGTCTCCGTGGTGTAACGGTTGAAAGTCGCAATAGGGTTACGGTTCTCGAGGCGTGTGTTCTGTGCCTTGGCGAGACGTGTCTCGAAGCTCATCACCATCTTGGCGAGCTCGTCAGGCTTGTATCCTGTCATGTTGTCAAAGCCTGTCATACCGAACAGCTTGGTCATCATATCAACGTAGCCTTTGCGGATGTTGATGTTGTTACCTTCGTCGGAGAGGTAGTAGTCGCGGTCGCCGAGTCCCAGTCCCGACTGGTAAGCCCAGGCGATGCACTGGTTGGCGTCGTCGGTGTCTGCCTCGCCAAACACAGCGAAGAGTGCGAATCTGCCGCGGTGATGCATCTCCATCAAGGCTGTCCAGACGTCGTCTTTTGTCTCTATGCTGTTGATTCTCTCGAGGTAAGGCATCAATGGTGCCGCGCCTTGTTCCTGCAGACGGATGCTGTCCATGCCGATGTTGTAAAACATAGCTATCTTCTCTGCTATTGAGCCTTCAGGATTTTCCTGCTCGCTTACGGTATTGATGATGTCGCGCAAGTCTTTCTGAGCGTTCTCGGCGAG
>LUZO01000670.1 GCA_001603685.1 Bacteroidales bacterium Bact_23 | reverse complement strand
TGAATATTTAACAAAAAATAAAACGAAGCTAAAACCTTCTACTGAAGATGGTTTTGAGTTTTTATTGCCGATAATATGGGACGTTCCTTTTCCTTCCAGCGAAAATGATAAGTTTAAATTTATAGATTTATTTGCTGGAATAGGAGGTATTAGACTGGCATTCCAGAATCAGGGAGGAAAATGTGTATTTTCATCTGAGTGGGATAAATTTGCAAAAAAAACATATGATGCTAATTTTGGAGAGATCCCGTTTGGAGATATAACTCAAATTAAGGAAAGCGATATACCACAACATGATGTTTTGGTAGCTGGCTTCCCTTGTCAGCCGTTTTCTATTGCAGGTGTTTCCAAGAAAAATAGTTTGGGACGTAATCATGGGTTTTTAGATGAAACTCAGGGGACATTATTTTTTGATATCGCTAGAATACTCAAGTTTAAACGGCCGAAAGCATTTATGCTTGAGAATGTTAAGAATTTGGTTTCGCATGATAAAGGCAGAACATTTGAAATAATATACAATACACTCGATGAACTTGGATATTCAATACATTTTAGAGTATTGGACGGAAAACATTTTGTGCCCCAGCATAGGGAACGAATAATTATTGTTGGATTTGATAAAGAAGTTTATAAAGGGAAAGATAATTTTAGATTTCCTGAGATGCCTGAATCTGACAAAACAATTGCACAGATTTTGGATCCACATCCTGATGAAAAATACACACTATCCGATAAGTTATGGAATTATTTACAAGAATATGCTGAAAAACATAAAGCAAGAGGGAATGGGTTTGGTTATGGTATGACTGATATAAATGGCATTTCCCGCACACTAAGTGCAAGATATTATAAAGATGGTTCCGAGATTTTAATACCACAAGAAGGTAAAAATCCCAGACGATTAACTCCTCGAGAATGTGCTCGTTTGATGGGTTATCCTGATAAATTTGTTATACCTGTTTCAGATAATCAAGCATATAAACAGTTTGGGAATTCAGTTATCGTTCCTCTTATCGAGTCTGTAGCTAAAGAAATGGTTAAAATATTAATTAATGAATGAAATAGTCAATC
>LUZO01000669.1 GCA_001603685.1 Bacteroidales bacterium Bact_23 | reverse complement strand
CGTGGGCTCGGAGATGTGTATAAGAGACAGGTACTAATGGCAGGTATTTTTAATGCATGCAAAAAAGACCTTGTGCCTGCAGATGAACCGACGACTGATGTTTTAAACGACAAAATTAACATGCTGTTAGGTAACTTTACCAATAATTATGAAACCTATAAAAGCGGCAAATGGTTGAAAAGTAGCGAAAAAATTGACTACGATTCTGTTTTGTGGTACATTGATGGCGCCATTAACTTCAATTATGCTTCGGGGCATTACTCTTTTGAAAGAATACACAAAGACACAATATATGTCGAACTGCCGATTGATTCTGACATGAAGGCACTGATGACCAATGTATTAGAATCTTATGACGAGTCATTGATTCTTATAGGTCAAAAGTATTATGACATTACTGGAGATAATAAAGAGTTTATCATGGCTATTGTAAGTGATATCGGCCACTTACCAGGCAGAAAATTAAAGCTACGTATAGTTACATTAACGGGTACAGGTTTGCCTATGCAAGGTAATGATTTTGGAGAAGAAGAAAGTTACCATTATGACCGATTCGCTAATTATAATTGCAACGATGAAATTGCCTTAGGCGCTCCTCTTGTTTTTGAAGCAAAATTAATGGAACATTTTAATGGAACACCACCTCCTACCGGCTGTAGATATTATTTTGTCGGTGAATCTGTTGAGGTTGTGCTTGATTACGTGGACTATAAAATCAACCCTGCAGCTCCACTGACTAATTATCTGGACTACAAGATTTTTGCAGCACATGAGAATGTGTATCCATTTATCTTTAACGATGATGTGGTTTGCTTAGAGTACAATCAATGGAATTCAGGAATACATGAAATGCAGTTTTATTATGACCACCTGAAGGCATTGGTATTGGCAAATAAACCATACAACAAAGCTTTTGCTTACAGCGAAATTCTTAGCTCAACTTACTACTCATCAACCAACAATAAAATAATTTTTCACGAACCACATTTTTTTTACAAGAAAAAGCTGATGACGTGCGCGGAAAGCAATCCCTATTTCCCAACTGAATAAGCTTACATGGGTTTTAAAACAAAAGTTTTTGAACCTTAAAAATGTTTGATTAATCTAAACTCTTTGGAAAACTTTAATAAATCAATTATATTATTAGAATATGAGAAGAATACTTGTTTTTGGATTATTGTTGTTGACCGTTGCCTTAAAAGCACAAAGCACTTTTGAGTTATTACTTCCTTCGGAAACCCGAACCGCAACTTCTATGGCCATTAGTGATGGTGAAGGTGGCATCATTGCTCCAATCAATAATTTAACCGGTAAGGACTATGGCCCAAGTGATTTTATAAAAGGCTACCTTCTTTTAATATCATCTTCCGGAGACACATCAAGTCACAGGTATTCTTTTCATGACACTACCTTTTTTCTTAATCGGATACACAGGCTGACCAACGGGGGGTACATTCTTACCGGAGAATCGGTACCTCCCGGTTCAGAAGGCAAATGTCTGCTGATTGCCGGGCTTGATGATGATTTTAACATGGTGTGGGCCAAACATTACTC
>LUZO01000668.1 GCA_001603685.1 Bacteroidales bacterium Bact_23 | reverse complement strand
TACTAGAGGTATGGCATGTTATATGATTTAAAACTTATGTTACAGAACACTAGATTGCCAAGCGTAGTAATACCTAACAGTCTCTTGTCCTCCAATTGTACATCAATTCTCCTATTGCCTTCCTCTTTCTCAGTAGCCTCGCCAGCCCATGCGTATCCTTTGCCATTTGTGGTTTCGAGAAAAGAATATGGCCGTCCTTTAGACTGTCCTTTGCGGCGTTGTCGAAGACGTTCGTAAGAGACATATGGTCTAGCATCTTTATCAAAATCAATATGCAAAGAATAACTAATAGGCCGGCTTCTTTTTTCTTGCCGATAATATATCTCAAATTTTATTGGTTCGTCCACACCCCTTGTACGTAATCTTTCAAATCCACCCCGATGAGGCTTATCACAGGCTTCTTCAACCCCTAAATGCAAGCAATCACCTATAAAGCCTAACGCATCCATTAAAGATGACTTACCACATCCATTAGGTCCAATTATAGTGATCAACCTAGGTAAAGGGTCTTTATTTTGGCTCTCGAAGGTTCTCCCTAAGGTTACATCCTTTAGCGCCTTGTAGTTCTGAATTCGGATACCTTCAATGCTGGCCATTCCAATCATCTCCTTAAAAGTAGTTTAGACTAAATAATAATTAAATCTTCTTCCAATGCGGATGAGTGAATTTTACTAATTTTATTCTAAGCACGTTTTATACATCTCCGAGTACGCAATTTTGTTTCTCACAAAGTGGTCTAATCAGGGGATATATATCGATTTTCATATCTCCTTTGCGCTTTATATATTTGATGAATAATATTTAAAATCATAGAGGCCCCGCGTCCTCGAACCCCTCCCGCTGG
>LUZO01000667.1 GCA_001603685.1 Bacteroidales bacterium Bact_23 | reverse complement strand
GCTTCAGAGCATCCCGGTTTATAACCGGGAGGGTCAAGACTTCGAATCCTGTTGCTCCCACAGAAAAAGCCACCGAAAAGTGGCTTTTTTTTTAAAAAAAACTCTTAGGTTTTAAACAGGTTCCTTTTTTCTGTGTTTAATTACATTAACATATAAAACTTTCTACTTATGAAAAGGACATTCAAACTAATAGCTGCAGGCTTATTGCTTACCGGATTTTTATTCAACAGCAGCTGCTCCAAGGATAAAAATGAACTATCTGAGGAGATCCAAAATATTATTCCGGAACAAACTATTAAAGATCTTGAGGCTAAAGGTCTTACAGTTAACAGAGGTAACAAGCCGCCAAATGCTGAGGGGATTTTTGAGGTATCTCCTTTCGAACTTTTAGCGCCATACGGAGCGGAGGATCCCTGGCAAAAAGGGCGTAGAATCAATCCATACAGGTATAAAATTTATGATCAGACAAAAGGGAAAGTAACAATTGATTTTAAACAATTGTCAAGTAACGACCATGGCAATGGTATGGGCTCTTATATTTCCGGTAATGGCAACAAATTCTCCATCTTCACCGAATTAAAAGGTGAAACCAACAACATTTCCTATACCCATGTTACGATTATATCCGGAGAAATCACTGATACGGGAATCAAAGATTTTCAGTATGGATTTGTAATGACAGACAAAAAGAATGATGATAATAATACCTTAATGGAAATCGGCAAAAGCAGAATCTGGATAGACGCAGATAAACTGGCTGAAAAAGTAAATGAATTCAAGTCGGGTAATTACACTCCTTCCAATAATGAAGCATCTGCCAGCTCCATTAAATAAGAAGTGAAGAAAATTCAACGGAAGTCATTTTTATGGCTTCCGTTTTTTTTCGCAATTAATTCTCTTTTACCTCATTTTTAAGTCATATTTAACCCAAATTAATCAACAGCAAATTTGCAAAATCGAACTATTTGATTCAGTATGGTTTAGTCC
>LUZO01000666.1 GCA_001603685.1 Bacteroidales bacterium Bact_23 | reverse complement strand
TTTTCGACAGTGCCTCTATTATCACCTGCAATGCCGCCGACAGCAGAGCTTCCTGTGATGACGGCATCGGCGAGGGTGACGTTTTTCACCGTGCCGTTAGGGCCTACACAACCAAAGAGCGCCTGAGGATTGTAAACGGGCTGGTTGATACGGATGCCGCTGATGATATGACCATCGCCGTCAAAGGTGCCATTGAAACAATAATTCGATTCTGAATTGTATAAAAAGCCGATAGCAGTATAATTCCCTCCATTTGTGAGTTCGTTAGGATTATAGTTGATATCGGCACCCAACTTGAAATATTTGTTTGTAAACGAGTATCCGATATTCACCATATCAGCCAATATATCGAGTTGCTCTTTACTGCTGATGACGAAGGGATTGTCTTCGGTGCCCATGCCAGGTATGGTGGGGAAGGCATTTGAGATGCTCACAGTGACATTGGCATCAGGCATCATGAAAGCGTTGCCGATAGTAGGATGGTCGGCACCGTCGTTATAAACCAGGGAATAGCCCTCCGGCATGGTACCAGTGTAGGTCAGCGTAACAGTCTGCATGGAGCCACTTAAAATAGTGGAGGTGCTGCCTACGGTATGGATGAGTACTGTGGTGCCGATGGCGGTAAGCCCGCTCACGTTGTACGTCGTCTGGTCGCCTGCGAGGGCGATGTTCTCACCCAAAGTGATGGTGTGTGCAGGTTGGGCACCGTTAATATCTGGGACCTCTCCACCAACTCCCACTCCACTAGTCTCTCCGTTCACGGTACAGTCATAATAGTAGTTGTTTGTAAACACGTGAGATTGTCCGTTTCTTCGGGAAATGGCGGTGGCATTACCATGTGCCGTGACACTTCCACCTGTGTATATGCAGTTATCGATAGTGGCGTTAGAATTAATTCCGGCGATACCTCCATAGGAATGTCCTACATTATTCGGGTCGGTAAGGGTTGCCATACTCAAGCAGCCTGTGAGCTCAGTTTCTGTCAAGAAGCCAACAATGCCACCGTGGTAATTACCACTTGTAGGTGTCCCTATGGTGACGTCGCCCATCACTTTGCAATTGCTAACGCTGCCCCTATAAGTACGGCCCACAATACCGCCGACATAGTTTGTGCCGGTGAAAGTAGTGTTGGCAAGGACAATATTCTCAACGCTGCCATAATAGACATAGCCAAAAACACCAATATAATCGTCTGAACCCGTCACATTTATACCGCTGATGGAAAAACCGCCACCATCATAATGTCCTCTGAATTTGCACGAGGCATTGCCAATCGGGGTATAGTTGTTAGTGGTTCCGTTATAGGTAAAATCTTCGGTTTGCAGGAAATATTTGTTTGCGAAGCCATTGTTATTGTCAATGTTGTTGTTGACAGCATAGGCCAGC
The DNA here is from genome assembly GCA_001603685.1 of Bacteroidales bacterium Bact_23. Classification (GTDB taxonomy): domain Bacteria; phylum Bacteroidota; class Bacteroidia; order Bacteroidales; family Lentimicrobiaceae; genus Lentimicrobium. The sequence goes on along the minus strand of LUZO01000666.1, from coordinate 325 downwards.
AGGTCAAGAGCGGTGGTGCTACTGATAATATAGGGGTCGTCTTCTGTGCCGCTGCCTTGCCATGATTTTAATCTCCACTTGGCATAAAGGTTAACAGTGCCGTTGGGTTCAGTGGTGAGGTTGCTTACACTTTGTCCATCGGTGTATGAGGCACCGCTGCCATTGGCTTGGGTGTTCCATCCTAAAAAGCTATAGTCTTCACGGGTGAAGGTGTTAGGGGTGAGGTTCTGCGCCACATCATAGGTAAAGTTCATGTCGTCCATCGAGCCTTCGCCGTTGTTGGCATCAAAGTGGACGGTGTAAGTGTTGGGTGTCCAGTTGGCAG
>LUZO01000665.1 GCA_001603685.1 Bacteroidales bacterium Bact_23 | reverse complement strand
TAACTGAACCTCAGATTTCAAATATAACTGGACAGGATCAACAATATTATAATAAAACAACATATGCTGACAAACGTTATTATAATGATGATTTATACATATACCAAACAATAACCGAAGCGATTCGTCATGTTGAAAATGGAGGAATTGTAAAAGTAGCTGCAGGGTATTATCCGGAAGAACTATCTATATTCAAGCCATTACATCTTATAAGTATAGATAAGGAAAATACATATCTAGGTGATAATAATGGTGGTAACATTATATCTCTAAATTCGCAAGATGTTCTTATTGATGGATTTATAATAAGAGGTGGGGAGTCGGCTATATACATAATTAGTGGTACAAATTATACCTTGTCTAATAACATAATTAGTAGGTGTGGGATGGGTATCAACATATTGGATGGATCTAATTGTAAAATTTTAAACAATACAATTTATGACTGCTCAATAGGTGCCTCTATTACTGTCTCTTATACACATCTC
>LUZO01000664.1 GCA_001603685.1 Bacteroidales bacterium Bact_23 | reverse complement strand
TATTTAAGGCCAGGTTAAGATCTTTGGCACTTTAACATCGTTAACTCTTTCTTTTACATCTTTTGGCCAGTTTTCTGGATTAAAACCTTTCTGAGCTAAAAATCCAAATATCCACCGGGAAATACCGATACCCAAACAACCAGTCCACAGAACATGTTTATGGGCTTCTTTGATGGAAAATCCTTCAGTAAAATGAGTTCCATGTACATTAGCGGATACCACAGCAACTCCTTTACTTTGATTAGGCGCAACAAGTCTCATTTCATATTTAGGAATATCTGGGAATTGGATTCCTCGTTCTTCCACTTTTCGGCCTTCCAGGTAGAATGGATCATCGCCCACTTCTGTATACCACTCCAGTTCCATATCATCGGCGATTTTTTGGGATATATTCACAGTGGTGTCTCTTATTTTCTCCACATCATCTGGTTTTCCAAGCCATACCAGTTCCACTCGTTGGAATTCATGAACCCGATCCAGTCCTTTGGCTCCTCCAGCTTCCCATCGGTATGTCCAGCCACTACGGTCAAAAAACTTTATGGGTAATTCTGATTCATCAACTACTTCGTGAGAGAAGAATTCGTAGAATGGTTCACACTGGGCTGGTGCTAGGACATAGGAAGGATCTTTAAGCCCTTCTTTTAAGAGGTCAATTGGAACGTCTTTTTTAATTACAACTTCTTGTTTGAACTTTTCAAAAATTTCAGGGTCTCTACGGGGAGCAGAACAATAGTACATTCCCTCTGGGAGTCCTTCAAGGTAACGCATTTTGTTCATCACTGGAATTGGTATCAGTTTAGGCCACATGCACTCTACAAAGTCCATTTTGTAGACTAATTCCTCCAGAAATATCTCTTCTATGGTTCGTTGTAAGGCAATAAGCTTTGGTCCGTAGAACCATTGTCCTTTTCCTGGAAACTTCTTGACCCATCCCAGTTTTGCAGCCTCTTCTGTGGCGTCGCCTTCAAAAAAGAACTTTTGTTTTTGGCTTTTGGATACTATTGTGCCGGGTTCTATTTTGGTAACCTGTTTAGTTAAGATATCACTGGGACCTTCGGTTGTAACCGTATCTTTTTCAGTTTCAGCCAGCACCTGTTTTATTACCCGGTCAACCACGTGTCTTCTAAGGTCTCCTTCCTCCAAGTCCTGGAACTTGATAATGATCACGTCATCTATAGTTTCAAATTCAGCTACATATGGCATGTCGCTTAGATCGATTTTTCTAGTGGTAGGTATCTGGATTTCATATTCACTTACATGAATCTTTCTTACCCCCACATGATATTTAGGTCCCATAATTTGTAGTAACGGTTTTTTCATCCGTAAAAGTGCATCATGAGCCCTTCCACGTCTTCCAGATTCAATGGTTATATGTAGTGTATTGTCCTCTAAATTCCAGTTTTTTATGTAGGAGGCATCCTCTTTTTGTTCTTCAGGAACCCCTTTTTGAAAGAGGTCATGGTTAGCATAATCTATAAACTTTTCAATATCTTTTTCAGCTTCTTGTGCATCTTTACTGAACGTGATTT
>LUZO01000663.1 GCA_001603685.1 Bacteroidales bacterium Bact_23 | reverse complement strand
CTACAAAAATACTTAATAAATATTATGTAATCGTCTGATTAATAAGTTGTAAACAAACAAGAGGGTAGTAAAAATATTCTTCCTATTGATAAGTGTTGAGTTTATCTATTGCAAAATGCAAGTATTCTTTTACTGAAGCCATATCACCTTCTTCGGGGATAAAAACATTGCTGATTTGTAGCTTGTTGTTTATTAGAAAGAAGTAAGGCAGATTAAGTGTGTCTGGAGGCAAACCGGTTTTTTGTAAGCTATATACTGGAAGTTCAAGCTGATTCATTCGTTTGAATTGATAAAGGTAAGCCGGTTCACGATAGTAAGCCAACAATAAGGTGTTGGTTGTGTTAAAGCTTCCGGCTTCTTTTATTTGTGTCAATAAATCATCGACGCACGATTGACAATTTAATTCTGAATACCGAAGTACCAATACGGGTTTTGATATTAAGTCGCCAATGGTAAGGGTATCGCCCTTTTCATTGGCTACTTCGATCTGCGGTTTTAGTTCAGTACCTTCTGTATAAAGTTGAAATTGCATAAGCGTTTTTTGAATGGAATAAAGTGATTTCAAGGAGGTTACAGCCTGATTATAATCATTTTTACTAACACCATTCCCATTCCAGAAAAATCTTCCATAGATAAGTAGAGTCAACAATACAATATTTAATAGGG
>LUZO01000662.1 GCA_001603685.1 Bacteroidales bacterium Bact_23 | reverse complement strand
CAATAAAATGATGTCTCCATATTTTGGGGTTGTCAGGGTCATTGTCGTAAACTTTAAAATATTCTTCATCTGCATATAAAACAATTGCCCTTCCTGTTCGAACATAATAGTTACTTTTATAATATTGTGGAACTTGAAAAGACGGTATTTGTTTTTTAACAGCTTGAGAAACCATTTTCCCTAAATACTTTTCATAGTTTTTCTGCGCTTTTAAACTGGGCTTACTTAATCGATTGTATACGTGGTTAAGTGCAATATTTTTAGGAAATTTTTGTTTTTTTATCATTTTTTTTGCTCCATGAAATGGATTTGTTTCGGTAAAATCATTTATAGTTTGAACCGAAAATGGAACATCAGGAACCCAATCGGCTGTATTTACAACATTGTATGCCCAGCCCTTTGAAGTCATGTTTTCATATTCATAAGCAAAAAATAAATTTCCTGGTTTTGGTCCTGCACTACAATATGTTTTGAGTTGAATGTCCTGCGATAGTTTGTTTTGCTTTTTTAGACTCTCAAGATATGCTGTCAATAAAAAAGTGATTCCACCACCTTGGCTATGTCCTGTAAGTATAAAATCTTTAATCCCGGTTTTATAACACGAATCTATTTTCGTTACTATTGTCTTCGATAAATAGGCCATTGAAATAAACCATCCTACATGCACCGCAGCATTTGGATTTTCAGCAAGTGTATATTTGAAAAGAAAGTCTTTGTCTAACTGAAGTTCACCTTTAGCGGGAATCATTGCGGCATAAAAATTTGCTAAAAAACTTGCTTCAGTAGCTATACTACCTCGTATAGCTATAACTGCTACAGGCTTTTGTTTGTGAATCCATAAATCCCATATATTGTCAAAAGCCACAACAGGTGAACGATAAACAAAATTATACTCTGTCGGAAGAGGTATGGAGATATCGTCAATCCACTTATTCAAACCAATGTGAGCTTTTTGATTGATTTTAAGCATTTCAATATATTCAGATTTGTCAAAGTCAGGTTTTAGTACTTGTCCAAATACTGTTTGTGAAAAAAACAAGCAAAATATTATTATATTTCTAATCGTCATATGTTGGTTTTAATTGATTACGCGTCTTTCTAGCATGACCGCTAACGTTTTGCGGCTTGGCGAAGGTGGCGATTTTTACCACAAATGTTGATGCGGAGAACCAATGTTTGATTAACCACAAAACTGTCTGCGAGGCACTGAACCGCCACTTTTGCCAAACCGCTGTTGAACTAAACCTTCGGTA
>LUZO01000661.1 GCA_001603685.1 Bacteroidales bacterium Bact_23 | reverse complement strand
TGTGTATAAGAGACAGCCCCTATTCAGTATTATCATTCCAATTTATAACAAAGAAGCCTTTTTGGAAAAATGCCTCAACAGTATCTTAGTTCAATCTATTGATAATTATGAAGTGTTGCTAATTAATGATGGCAGCAAGGATAGGAGTGGTGAGATTTGTGATAATTATGAAACAAGATATGCTCAGGTTAGGGTGTTTCATCAGAAAAATCAAGGGGTTTCAGCTGCCAGAAACACAGGAATTAATAATGCGTCAGGGGAATGGATAATGTTTGTTGATGCCGATGATTGGGTGGAAGCATGGGTTTTTGATCATTTGGATTTAATACTAAAAAAACATCCTTCGGTAGATCTTGTCCGATGTTATCATAATGAAGTTAAACTGACGGGCATTACCACTTCACCTAATCTACCGGATAAGGTGATGGTATATAAAAGAGATAATTTCCTCAAACATGGATTACTCCCTGGTTTTACATCCTCAGTTATTGTATCCAGACGGTTGTTAGATAATAACAAATTGCGTTATAATACTCTTCTTGGCTTTCAGGAAGACACCGAATTCAACTTCAAATGTGTAATAAATAGTGATAAGATACTGGTATATAATAAAGCATTTTATAATTATTATGTAAATGAAGAGTCAACATCGCTTAATCTCAGTTTTAATAAAATAAACGATATACTGTTATCTTATCTTTCGATGCACGATTATGCCAAAAATGATATATCCACTGAAGTAAAACAACAGTTAAAACGATCGCTAAACAATAGCCTTAGAATGTTTATGATCGAAGGAGCGTCTAATTATAAAAGAGTAAATATTCAGGCGTCTAAAATCAGAAAATCTTTGTTTCAATTCCTCCAAAACAGAGAAGTGGAAATTCAAAACATATATCCGCATATTCTATTCCTTATTTTACTTTCATTAATGCACATCAGGATAGTTCATGTTTTAAAGAGAATGATTGCTTTTATAAAAACAAACTGATGAATAGTCAGGGAGGCCAGTAACTCAATAATGTTCAACTACCCAGGTAAGTGAAGAAAAATAAAGTCCTGATTATTATCCCCTCACTAATGGGCGGCGGTTCTGAGCAAGCCCTTCTAAACTTGCTGGCTCACAACTCATCGGCAAATAATGATATTGAAATCGATGTTCTTGTCTTATTAAAGGGCGGTATTCTGGAAAGCAGGCTGAAAGAAAAAGCATTTGAAAGATATAAATTTAGTTATGTAACCGGTAACCGGATTATTTTCAAACTGCTTTTCATTCTGTGCAACTACCGTTTTGCTGCAAGGCTTCTGGCAGGTCTTTTAATTAAAGGCAGTTATGATATTGGGATATGTTATGAAGAGTCCCGATGGTCTGCTTTAATTGCCTGGTCAGGAAAAATTGCTAAAAAGATTAGCTGGTTTCATTGCATGGTTACTACCCAACCGGGATTTCGCAAAATCAATCAAAATCAAAAAGCCCTGCAGCGATATAAAAACAAACACAAGGAATTTCATAAGAGAGTTTTTGTTTCACAGGCTTCAAAGAAATCTTTTGAAACCCTTACCGGAATTACAGAGAATAACTCCGTGATATATAACATAGTGGATTATAAGAGAATTTTACATCTTTCACAATATGAAATAGTAAGCCCATTTAAATCAACGACAAAAACAGGGTTACGAATAATAATGGTTGGCAACCTGTATGATGTCAAGAATTATCCGTTTGCACTCGAAGTTTTTAAATTATTAAAAGACAAAGAGATACCATTCGAAGTAATTATTCTTGGGAAAGGTGATAATTATCATAACCTGAAGCGATTCATTGAATTGCATGAACTGCAGGAATATGTTTCCCTTCTGGGG
>LUZO01000660.1 GCA_001603685.1 Bacteroidales bacterium Bact_23 | reverse complement strand
TTTCAACACCATAGAGGAAAACGGCCCATTGTGCAGAGGGCAATTGTTCAAGAATTGTGAAGAAAAGTATAAAGAAACTTGTAATTTTAGCATAAGCCCAAGCAAGAGTTGCTCCTTTTATGGATTCAAAAATAAAGGGACGGGCGGTTCAAATCCAAACTAAACTTAATTTACCAATACCCGTGAAGTCTTAACACGGCAGATCGGGTATTGGGTATTTTTCATCATCTTTACACCTTGTAATCCTTTATCCATGAGAGCAATTATACTATTGGCTATCCTTTTTCTATTTTTTTCATGCCGCCCGTATCAGGCTGATAATGAGTTTTCAGGCAGTAGCAAATTCGACAGCCACACAGACACCCTATATGGCGAGTACCTCCCCACTACAGTTATTTCAAAAAGAGGCACGGATAAACTCTATGTATCGCCCTATGGGCTACTTACAATTGCGGAAATATCCAAAAACATTGTACAAATACGAGATACGGCCTCAGGCAGGATTTTAAAAGCACAATACAATATGGGAAAAGGGCCGGAAGAGTTGATTATCCCCATAGGAAAAGGATATAATCCCGACAACAATTCATTTTGTGTGTGGGATTTGGGCAAGCGATGCATTAATCTGTACAGGGTATCGGATGATGGGTTCAGTTTAATCCGGTCAAATCAGTACTCAGGCTTTTCGATTAATGATATCGTAAATATATCGGACACAACAGACTTGATTATCACCGCAATACCCAATCAACAGCTTCTAATCTATGGTAATAATGGCATTATTGACTTGGTTCCATTTCGCATCCTTGATGAACCAGACCTTGACTATGCCAACCGATACTTTAGTTGCTGGATTGATATTTTAAGGAAAGATCAGATTTTGTTTGTTGCCGGCACTTCCATACCTTACCTGGCTGCCTATAGTTACGCCAATAATAAACTAGTAAAACTATGGGATAAGATGCTGTTGGAATTTGGATATGTCGTGAAGAATAATTGGTGGGTACCTTATAAAAACAGCAACATAGGCTTCGATGACATATGTGTAACTGATAATTATCTTTATTTAACCCACTATGAAA
>LUZO01000659.1 GCA_001603685.1 Bacteroidales bacterium Bact_23 | reverse complement strand
AGAAATCCATATCAAAACTTAAAATTTATTTCAAAATAAGTTTCGAGGTAAAGGAGCGAATCGATGATATTGGGCTCGCCCCTTTTCCTCGGTCAGTCCTCCCAATTCTTTTCTGGTCAGATAACTGTACTGCTCACATCCCTCTCTTCTAAGGCGGATATTTCTGCGATGCCCTCCGACATCATCGTTGTAACAGCTTCGTCCTCGACAGGTATTATCTCCACTGGAATCTCAACGGCCATGGTCGTCTCCCCAGGAAGGTCTCCAGAAATGCTCAAGTTCCAATAGCTAGTCGGCTCTACTTCGATCGTTATTCGCTCATCCTCTTCCGATGATGAGGTCGAAGGCGATATAGTCGGATAGACCTTCTTCCATAAGGCGGAGTCCGACCCGATTACTGCCATGTAGGTGTATCCGTTAGCGAAGGCCACTGGGTGCCAGGCCATGGGATACAAACTCCCACCCTGAAGCTGCCACTTGGCAGTCGAAGGGCTCCAAGGCGAAGAGCTGAATACGTTCTCCCAGACTGCGCCATCAGCACCCTTGACAAAGGTGTGGATTCTCGCGGAAGTATCTGTTATGGCATATCCGCCAGAGGCGATCCATCCACCCAGAGGAATCCAGTGTGGGGACTTATCCGGCCAGAGATCGCACATCCAGAGCCTATCGTCAGCGCCCCGCACCATCACCGCCAAGTAACCGGGGTAACCAGGCTCGTTTACGGCGGTGGGCATAATCTGACCTGTGCTGAGGATGCCCCCAAGACCATACCATCCACGATATCCTTGAGCATTGATTATGTGGTCCCACAATGCGTTGTCTGTGCCCTGTACAAAGGAGTGAATGTTCCCGGAGGTATCCTCCAAAGCGAAAGGTATCCCCCGAATGCTGCCGCCGAGGCCGATCCATGTGCCCTTCATCGTTATCGGATCCCATAGGTCGAAGGCCCAAAGAGCATTATCAGTAGCACGGACCATTATAATTATCTTGCCAGTCCCCCCATACTGGGTCGCGGTTGGCATCTCAGCTATGCTGCCGCCAAAGCCATACCATCCAGTGGTCCAGGCCCCGGTATCAAATCGGAGATCCCATAGGGCGTTATCGCTACCCCGGACCAGTACATGTATTCTCCCGTTTTTGTCCTTCACAGGGAACGGGGCTGAGGCGAGACTGCCTCCAAGCCGGTACCAGACGCCGTTTACATTGTCCCAGAGGGCGTTGTCGCCGGCTCTGACGAAGATGTGAGTTCTCCCCTGGTTGTCAACGATCATGTTTGGAAATGAGGTTACCCAGCCTCCGAGGCCAGACCACCCTGAAGCTTTTTCACGTGTAACACCAGTATCAACCCATCGAGTACTGGTAATGCTGTATGTGCAGGATGTACCTGAACAAGTGTAATCTCTGTATGCCTGTTCTTTCTGTTGCTTTTCAAGCGCCGGATTATTTGGATCATCTATCCATCTCGTGTTTCCGGTGTCCGCCCAACCATCGTAATTGTTGCAATTCTCAAGTAATTGATCATCGGCCCAAGTGGTATGGTCCTTACACAAACCGCCATCACAATAGAAGTTGTGATACAATCTGTGTTTCCTTATCGTATCGCCAGAACAGTAGTTAACATAGGCGTCGTAAAAGTCGGTATTCCTTTTTGAAGAAGAATATTTGCAGCCTGCTGCATTGTCCTGACAATAGTAGTTTCTTTCTTCACAACCATCTCCATAAGCATAGCAGCCATCTTTCGCATTACAATTCTCGCAGTTGGGATAGATGCCACAACTGGTATCGGTACCATAACATGCGCCATTCTCTACCCCAAATGATGAATCAGAATTGTCCCACGAGGAATACTTTCCTAGGTTATCTTTCGCTCTTGATCTAACCCAAACCGATGAATCGTATTGTATTATTGTAGTATCCCACGAAACGCTCCAGCCACCTGAAGACGATGAATCTATTCCTATGCCATTCCAGTTGCTACCGTCTCTTGAGTATTGAAACTCAACGCTAGATATCGAACCATCCGTGTCAGATGTAGAAGATGAAACTGGTATGGTACCGCTGTACCATCCTCCTCCATTTGGTGAAGTGATTGTGCAAGTTGGTGGATTATTATAGTCAATTGTATTCTGGAATATAGCGGCGTTGCATTTTGGGATGTCGTGATTTCTAGACTTCCAACCACCGTAAAACTCAGCAAAATTATTAT
>LUZO01000658.1 GCA_001603685.1 Bacteroidales bacterium Bact_23 | reverse complement strand
ATGTGTATAAGAGACAGGCCTAACATCTGCCTCGCTTGGCGAAGGCGGCACTTTTAAGCACTAACTCTCAACCGAAGACGAGACTTTAAAATTAAACAAAATCTTCAAATCGAAGCCGTTTTCTGCCGCTTTTGCCACCACGAAGTAGTACCGAAGGTAAACGAGCTGTTATAGCCAGTGGTAATCATTTCTCGTTTGTTTCAAGTAGCCAGTTAAATACATTCAAATGTTTTATGCCTCTTCGGTCTTGTGTAAATCCGTCAGTTGTAAGTAAAAACTTAGGATAGTTGTCTCTTATCTTTTCTAACGCTCCAAATTCTCGTTCTATAGTTTTTTCGTTTGTCAGTTGCCACGCTACTTGGTAATATTCAATGTTGCCTGTTTTTGTTTTACATACAAAATCTACCTCTGTATTGCGGCTGGTTCCTATCCAAACTTTCTTGCCTCTGCGAAGTAATTCAAGATAAACTACATTTTCTAAAATATGTCCTCTTTCGGTTGTCCGTTCTTTTCCTACCAAAATGTTGAGTAAGCCGGTATCGACCAAATAATATTTCTCTTGAGTAGCAAGTTGCTTTTTACCTTTGATATCGAAACGATTTACTTTATAAAACACAAAACTCGTTACTAAATATTCCAAATACCTTTCTACTGTAGTGT
>LUZO01000657.1 GCA_001603685.1 Bacteroidales bacterium Bact_23 | reverse complement strand
CCCATAGGAAGATTGTTGTAATTGAGTCTGACGACTGGGGCTCAATCCGTATGCCGTCCCGTGAAGTTTATTACAAACTTTTATCGGAGGGATATAAAGTTGATCAGAATCCATTTATGAAATATGATTGTCTTGCAAGTGAGAAAGACTTGTCATTACTTTTTGAAGTTTTAAGTTCGATTAAAGATAAGAATGGACGGGAGGCTGTAATAACTGCTAACACTATTATGGCTAATCCCGATTTTGATAAGATCAGGAAATCTGATTTCGCCGAATATTTTTATGAGCCTTTTACTGATACCCTTAGCCGTTATCCAGAACATACCAGGAGTTTTGACCTTTGGAAAGAAGGAATTTCAGCCGGGGTATTTCATCCTCAATATCATGGCCGGGAGCATCTGAATGTCGCCCGCTGGATGAAAGCTTTGCGCGAAGGTAACAAGACAGTAACCCATGCTTTCAATAACAGAATGTTAAGTATAAGGTCGGAGCCAAGCGAAATGAGGTTTGGTTATTTGGAAGCATTGGATTATTTTTCAAAAGAAGAGCAGCTGGAAAAATCCGATATATTAAAAGAAGGGATGTCGTTATTTAACGAAATTTTTGGATTTACATCACGCTCTTTTATTGCAAACTGTTATGTTTGGGATAAGGAAGCTGAGAAAACATTGGAAAAAATCGGGGTTGAGTATATTCAGGGAATTGTTCAGCAATTAATACCAGAAAATAAAGACAACAGGCACTTTTTTAAAAAAGCATATCATTATATCGGCGAGAAGAATTCCCGGAATCAGACCTATATAGTTCGGAACGCTTACTTTGAGCCGTCGTTGCAGGGAGATGGTATTAACCCGGTAGATTATTGCATACTAAGGGTTGGTGCTGCATTCAGAATGGGGAAGCCCGCAATAATTGAGTCCCACAGAATTAATTTTATTGGAAGCATCCATCAGGATAACAGAGAAAAAAATCTGAAATTATTAAAAAGATTGTTTGAAGAGATCCTTCGTAAGTGGCCTGATGTTGAGTTTATGACTTCGGATGAATTGGGAGAGTATATAGC
>LUZO01000656.1 GCA_001603685.1 Bacteroidales bacterium Bact_23 | reverse complement strand
ATTTTGGGCCTTCTACTTTACGGGTCCGCCTTCTTCCTCTGGCTGAGCGCCATGTCGACCCTGGACATCAGCTTCATGTATCCGATGCTGAGCCTCGCTTACATTTTGACGGCCGTTCTTGCATTTGTATTTCTCGGAGAGGAGGTAACTCTCCTCCGCTGGACCGGCATCGTCCTCGTTATGATGGGATGCATCCTGATTTTGAAGAGCTGAGAAAGGATTAAGGAACTCCAACCCATGAACGTCGAGATATACGAACAGATGTACCTCTCCGAGAAAGACAACTGGTGGTTCAAGGGGAGAAGAGAGCTGATAACCGATATGGTGGTCAGAGCTTGCAAACCGTCATGGTGTGGAGCGTTGAAGATCCTCGATGTCGGATGCGGCACAGGCTTGAACTCCAAGGCCTTCGAGGAGTTTGGAGAAGTTTACGGCGTGGACATATCTGAGGACGCGCTCAAATTTTGCCGTTTAAGGGGAAACTCTACCATTATAAGAGCCAATACCGGCTACTTGCCTATCAAAAATAATTCATTTGACTTATTGTTGGCCTTGGATCTGTTGGAGCACGTAGAAGACGATATAGGCGCAATCAAGGAGTTTTTTCGAATTTTAAAACCCAACGGTACATTAATTTTGACGGTTCCCGCTTTTATGTTTTTATGGAGCGATCATGATATTGCACTACATCACAAGAGGAGATATAATAAGGGCTCTCTTGTTAAGGTGCTGAAATCGAGCGGTTACAGTATAGAAAGGCTTACCTGTTGGAACTTTTTTTTATTCCCGGTGGTCGCTTTTATCAGACTCTTTAGCAGAGGGCAGAAAGATGAAGAGAGTGGACGATACCGTTTGCCTGATCTTTCGAATATTGGGAACACCATTCTCCTTTGGGTATTGAGGGTAGAGAAGGCTGCTATAAGTCGTGGATATAATTTTCCCATTGGTGTGAGTATAATCTGTATTTGCAGAAAATCCGAGGACTGAGTAGAGTGATGATATAATGGAGTTTAAAAGGTGGAGCATTTCCGATAGAAAGGTTGTGATATTGGGGTTTGCTGCGATCTTAATAGCTCTACTTGTATTATCCTTTACCTCTCCTGTACACAGGTGGGGTGACGGTTCGACCTACTACATGATGATCGACAGCATCGCATCAGACGGCGATATAAAATACGAGAAAAAAGATATCGATCGAGCTCTCTTAACTCAGTTTGATGACCTTCCTGCGGGGCTGTTTCTTGTTAAGGATTCCGAAGGCAACTTCTATTACGGCAAGGAGTTTACATATGCGTTGTTTGCTTCACCGTTTTTTGTTTTTTTTGGGAAAACTGGTATCCTGGTATTCAATTCAATCATCTTCTTCCTGATGATTATCATGGGATACCTTTATCTCAGAATAAGCAATTCTAGAATCATTTCCTTCTCAATAGCTGCTTTATTCTTCTTCTTTTCTACGTGGTACATATA
>LUZO01000655.1 GCA_001603685.1 Bacteroidales bacterium Bact_23 | reverse complement strand
CGTAATATGATATGCATGGAATCCGCTTAATTTTTTTGAGGTTGATGATCCCTTATGCCATATTTGCGATTTTTGATCACAAATGACTCTATAACCCGCCTTATGGGCTCGAATACACCAATCCGTCTCTTCCCAATACGCGAAATAAGCTGGATTTAGATATCCTATATTATTGATTAATTCTGCTTTCGCAAGCAATGCGCAACCAGTTACATAATCAACATCCACCAATCCATTATGATCATCACTACATATCTCATTCGACCTCAATATAATTGCTTTTCCTGTATACCAACATAGCATCACACCAGCAGATTGAATTTTATTGGGCGACCAATAATGATAAATTATTGGTCCAATTATTCCAATCGTAGTGTCACACTCCACCACATTAACCAATTCTATCAGGAATTCGGTATCGACTACAGTATCATTATTTAACATTAAGATGTATTTTGAACCTAAAACGTTCAAAGCATATTTTATAGCTATATTGTTTCCTTCCGCAAAACCAAAGTTCTTTTCATTTTTTATCAAAGTGAGATTTTTATTAAAAGGCAGATCCGTACGAGTCCATGCAATAGTTTTACAAACTTCAGATCTTGTATATTCTAGAATATTTATTGGCTTGTTGAATTTATTATAACAAAAGAATTCCGATTTAGGTTCTATTGCGCCCTCACAATAGTGTTTTATCTTTAGAATCGACTCATCTTCAGAGCCGTTGTCTACAACTATTACATCAAAGTTGGGGTAATTTATTTGGTAGACAGATTCCAAGCACTCCAAAGTATCTTGCCATCCGTTCCAGTTCAGCAACATGATGGCAACTTTAGGCCATTCTCTCTCTCGCACAATATCCTCTCTGATGACTCAATTGCTCCAATTCGGTTAAATATTGCACATTGCTATGTCCAAAAATTACCTAAACACATCGGACAGAAGGAGGTCCTAAATATCATCCTATCACCCGAAGGATCAGCTTTCTCGCAAACATCCTCGCCCAACAAGGACGGCGCATTTGATGTAATTTTATATTTTCGAGGGGCTCGGGATTCCAGCTCTCAGGTTTCTTGGCTCTGAGAAAAACACCAGGCTTGAAGGGATCCGCCTTGAGGTCCAAGATCTCAAAGTCTGCAAATATGCGGGTCATGTCTATGAGGCTATACCTCCAATGATCGAAGGGATAACCATGCCATGGAAACCCTTCAGAACGAGTCGTGATGATGATCTCCCCCCTCGGCTTCAATACCGCCTTCATGCTGGTAACCATCTCACGCCATTCTTCGACATGCTCTAGCGTTTCAGCGGAGATGACGACATCGAATGCGTCATGAGAAAAATGGTCTAAGAGGCTATCATTAGGCGAGATGACCCGGTCTACAAAAAGGCCAGGGCTGACATCGACTCCGATATATTCAGCTGGGCCGTACTTTTCGATGATCGGCCTTATGCTTCCATTTACGTAACCGCTGCCAACTTCCAAGATTCGGGCCCCTCGGAAACCATCACCCGGCAAATTAAGGAACCACTCTATGATACTAGGATGCATTAACGATCTACCCCATACTCAAACGATACATAACGCCTATTATATTAACTCAGTCCCCAAATAGACATCGGTGAGCTTAACTTATTACAATAAATACTTGACCCTTATCCGTATTCCACGGATGTAATCATCTTTTCAAGACCTCACGATATACTCGACAAGTGCTAGTTGCTATATCGTCCCAATTATATTGAGTTGCCTTCTCGAAGCTCATCTCTGAGATTGCATCCAAATTTATTTCATTGGCTTCTAATATCTTCCTTTTCAAATCTTCGACATTACCAGGATCATAATAAATTGCAGCATCACATAATGTTTCTCTTATGGGCTCTAGATCAGAAGCAATAACTGTCCTATTAAAGGACGCAAATAATAGTAGGACGGCGGAAGTAGTTATTTCCTTATAGGGTAATATTCCTATATCAGAAG
>LUZO01000654.1 GCA_001603685.1 Bacteroidales bacterium Bact_23 | reverse complement strand
AAATGATACAAAGACAGATCACAGAACATTTGCAGAATATGTTGAAATTGTTCCCGGTAGTTTCGCTTACCGGCCCAAGACAATCCGGCAAAACAACCCTGCTGAAAGCTGCATTTCCCGATTATAAATATTTTAATCTGGAACGATTAGACCTAAGGGACTTTATCAGAACTGATCCTAACGGTTTTTTAAATAATGCAGGTCATAAGGTTATTTTCGATGAAGCTCAGCAAATACCTGAATTGTTCAGTTATATTCAGGTTATATCTGACGAAAGAAATATGAACGGTCAATTCATTCTGTCAGGTTCACAGAGCTTTATTCTAAGCAATCAAATCTCCCAATCATTAGCGGGAAGGGTAAGTATCAATCATTTGTTTCCATTCGACTACTCAGAAATAAATGGAATTGTTGATTTATCGAATATAAATTCCACGATAATCAACGGATTTTATCCACGCCTTATATCACAAAATATAAAGCCTCACGATTTTTACCCCTCCTATTTGCAGACTTATATCGAAAGAGATGTCAGGACATTAAAATCGATTGAAAATCTGAGTGCTTTCTCACGGTTTTTAGGGCTTTGCGCAGGAAGGACCGGACAAATCCTTAACCTCACATCGCTGGCATCAGATGCAGGAATATCTGTAAATACTGCAAAATCATGGTTATCGCTGCTTGAATCAAGTTTCATTATTTTTCTGCTTCAGCCTTATCATCGCAATTTTAACAAACGTATCATTAAAGCCCCAAAACTTTATTTTTATGATACAGGAGTGGTATCCTCATTACTAAGAATTTCGGCAGAACAATTGAATACACATTACCTTTACGGGGCATTGTTCGAGAATCTTGTTATCAGTGAGATTATTAAGAAACAGATTCACAGCGGACGCGAATCTTCGATATATTACTGGCGTGAAAGCAATGGCAATGAGATTGACTGCATTATTGAAAAAAGTGCTGACGAAATTATCCTATTGGAAATTAAAGCAGGTCAGACTTTTAATTCAGATTACTTAAAAAACCTGAAACTGTTCCCCGAAAATGAATTTTATGGAACAACGAACAAGTGTTTGATTTATTCTGGCAAAGAAACTTCCTCCATAGCAGGTGTTCAGATTTTCACCTGGGAAAAATTTGCTTCTCTGCTTGAAATAACCAGCATCAGGAAATAATTTCTGTAGTCTTTGCTGAGGAAAAAGGGACAGTTGTAATATGGGTAAATATGGCTATCTTTACAGAAACAACACCTACCTCCCTGCAAAGTTGTAACATTAAATTCAGGTAAGGATCGAAATGCTTCCCGTTTTATGAATAACGGGAAGCATTTCATTAAAACAATTCCTAAAACAAATGAAAATGAAAAAATTAATTCTGTTATCATACCTACTACTTGCAACAATACATACAATTGCGCAAGAAGATGAAAGAGA
>LUZO01000653.1 GCA_001603685.1 Bacteroidales bacterium Bact_23 | reverse complement strand
GATCTATTTTGGATGGTTGATTTTAGTCAGCAGCTATCATAAAAAGTTGTTTAATATGGTTATAAACATATGATTATCAATATATTAATTTGTATTTTTCATTAATAAGGAGTAAATTTGTTTCGATAAATAAATCATACCCTATGTTCAAAAAATCAAACAAAGAACCGCAATTGGATGCCTTTGCCAATGTGCCGATGATGTTAGAAAGTATGGCATTAAAGCAATATAATAATCGGGATCATTGGCATAATCAGTTTCATAACCAGGTTATTATGCGCATTGATGAAACGATCTTCAAAAGTCTATATCATAACACAACCGGCGCTCCCAATTCCTCCATCAGAATACTTGTTGGCATGATGATATTGAAAGAAGCATTTGTATGGAGTGATTCGCAACTTTTTGAGAACTGTCGCTTTAACTTGCTTGTTCGCAGTGCATTGGGATTATTCAATATGAATGATCCATTGCTGTTGGAATTGACTTATTAACTTTTTCGCAAGAGGATATATGAGGAAGATTTTTTTACAAATTACCGGCGAACAGATCAAGGAGTTTGATGTGAATGGTAAGAGCATTCGCATGGACAGCAAGCTTATTGGAGCCAACATTGCCC
>LUZO01000652.1 GCA_001603685.1 Bacteroidales bacterium Bact_23 | reverse complement strand
GCGCTATGTGGGGCCGTAGCAGCTGAAGATTCACAGGGGGGTGTTGATACTGGCCAAATACCTGTAAATGATTCAGAAACGGGCTCTGAAGAAGATACAGAAATTCAGGTAGATGAACCTGATCCCCGGATTTATGGGTTGATAAAAGAAATTTACGATGAAAACACTGGGAATTATACAGATCTGGCAAACGCTATTCCAGTTAGTGGAGCAACTATTACCATAAAAGATCCAAATGACGATTCAGTAATTGCCACTGGAACCACTGATGAAAATGGAGAATATGACATCTATTTCGTATCTGCATTAACTGAGTTCAAAGTTGAAATTGCTTATTCAACTTACAAGACACAGGTAACCAATGTAACACCAGTGGGTGCACCTATACCAGAAGCCAACTTAAACCATACTTTCATGCCAGATATTGCGATTATAGCTTCCGTACCTGAAAAAGGAACTGGAATCAAAGATCTAAATAATCGTAGGCTAATATATTTGGACATGTGGGATCCTAACTCCTCGCCAACCAATGATTGGATAATGCAGTATGTAAACTTTGCTTTCATGGATATGGCCATGCCTGGAACCACGTGGGGAGATTCATGGTATGATGAATTACTCCAAAGTCCAGCAAATGCTAATTACATGATTTCAAACGGTTTTGGATACCCATCATGTGATACAGACACTGACCCGTGGGGTGGAGATGGTTTACACCTTTTAGGAGGTCATGATATTAATGACACAGCAGATACTGTGGAAAACACATACGTAGGTTCATATTATACACTGGCCACAGGTTTAGCATTGCAAACCAATCTTCAGTACATGCTGGAATATATATACTTCCTTTTGGGGGAAACAACCATAGATCCTACTCAAAATGGTAAAAGTCCGGTAATGGTTACACCTGACTGGGGATTATACCACACAGAGATGGGAATCCTATCTGCAGTTCCCACACAGGAACAGATCAAAAACTGGATTGAAGAAAACCCTGGATACATAGAACCCTACTACAATCTCAAATGGATGGAGGAAGATTACAGCACATGGGCAGCTACATCTCATGATAGCTTGTATGAACAGTTCGAAACATGGTATAATACTCACAAACCAGATATCACCAGCCCATTCATAGTAATTACCAGTTACACTCCAGGAGGAGTATTTGCACCAGCCATAGATGCTTTGATAACTGAATACGAAAATCAGGGCAGGGCAGTGGTAAACCTGTTTCAGGGAAGTACCAGCCCACCTATAAGCAGTTTATTAGAAGAACTGGTACTTGGAAAAGATGGTAACGGACCATTAGATAGAGGAGTATCTGCAGTTACTTCATTGTATGTCTGGTCTATGAACTATGCCAACCTTTTTGAAGGTGACGGAGCATTAAGTGAACTGGAAAGAATGAACATCAAGGCCATTAAAGCAGTTCAACTATATGACGAGGCAAGTTTAACCAATCCTTTAGGTGCCCAATATGAATGGACTTTTGCTGTGACTTTTCCCAGCTTTGAGGGAGTGTTCAGTCCAGTGGTCATATCTTACAGTGACCAAAATGATGCTGAACATGTTATAGAT
>LUZO01000651.1 GCA_001603685.1 Bacteroidales bacterium Bact_23 | reverse complement strand
CTATGACATTGTCGATTATTATCATAACATTTCCGGTTTAACTCAGCTCATGATAATATCAGGGATATAATGCCTTTATTTTGTAATAATTCTTCCAGCCTTTTGATAATCCCCGCATCTGACAGTATAGCTATATACTCCAGCCGCCAAATCGCTCAGATCAACGTTTATTGTACCCTGTGTGCCTGAAAGTTCAGCTGTTTTTATTTTCAATCCAAAAATATTGACTATAGTCATCATGGCATCAGATTGTTTTTCCGGCAGCTTATAGTCAATGGTAAGCCATGTGGTTGCTGGAATCGGGCTTAAACTGATCTCAAACTCATTGTCACCTTCTGCATCAATGCCAGCACCAACATTTTCTAACCTTACATTACCTCCCGGCATATCAGGGCAGATGTATGGTTCGACATATCTGTCGTTTATTTCCATCATAATACCTTTTGCCATAAGTTGAGATGTGCCATATCCATTATCAGCGATGTAAGCCACCGTTCCCTTTTCATTTTCTGTCATCTCACGAACCGTGCGGTTGGAGTTATACAATGATTGATAAATGTTCAAAAGCGTCATATAGTCGTTATGATCCGACAGGGCGTCCCCTTTCAGACCATACTTGCTTGGAAGTGTGTTCGCCAAAGCAAATGCGTTCTTAAAATCGCCTTCCTGAATATATGAGGCCACTATCATACGGTCGGCTGCTATTTCATTCATATTGGCGAGCCACAAGCGAAGTTCCTCAGGGTTATCGATGCTGTCGTTGAGGTCGCTCCGCACGATGTCGCCTGCCGCCAGATATCGTTCATGTACATCTTCTGAAGTTTTGTAAACCTCCGCCAATGCAGATTTCTCTTTAGGTGATTTTATAACACCTCCGTTGCCATAATGTGACACACAACCGTTGGTATTTATGGTTGATATTGGTGTCACATGGAAAATCTTATTTGGACTCGGTGTCTCGCCGACACCGCTGGAGTTGTAATAGTATTCCATTTGAGTGTCACCATTGTTATAGAAATGATACTGGCTCCCGCTGAATGTGTTGCCCGCTGGTTTAGCTTGAGAGCCCTGTTGTGAATGAACGCCACCACTGCCATTGTCTTTCAAAACACAGAAATCCACGCTGTTGCCAGTATTGTCGTTACATGTGTAAGTTAAACCGCCAAGAGTAGCATAATTTACTCCAACGGATAAATTTCCACAAGTTAGGTTCTCAAAAGTGTTGAGGTATATGTCATTAATGCTTGCAGAATTGAATATACCGATACCGTATGTTACGCAATTAGAGCCGGTAACTGGCTTGAAAGTATTTTCTTCAATGCAGAAACCAGTAACGCCGACAGCATACACGCCATATCCGCATTCCCAGTTGCATCCAATATTGAACTCATTATTAAGAATTGTGGCGTATCCTGTGTTATGGGCAAAGATGCCGCGGTGGTTGTTAATGAAGTCGGAATTTTGCACCGAGAATGTCCTTGCTCTATTGCCTTCGTTTACTGATAGTATACCGTTGTTGAAGCCGGTAAACGTGCTGCGATAGAGACTGTTAGTGGGGCAAGGGTTTATATTATTGTTTTCACAATAAGAATCCACAATAAAGCCTGCGCTGTATGCTCCGATACCCATACACCAAGGAGAAGCACCATTTGAATTGGGAGACACCGAAAACTCACATCCTTGGAATCTTATTCCGTTTACGTTAGCAATGTCAACATGTTTGTAAAACGTCTCGGTCTCCAAATAATCTTCATCTATGATGAACCCACAATGTCTGAACTGGGCATTGTATGGAGCTTCACCACCAGTTGTCGGATAAAAATTTGTATAGTTCAGGGCATGGATTGCCTTTCTGTTGTTTCTGAATATAGCATCTTGAGCAATGATAATACCGCCAGTTGTATTATAGTGATTCGGATGCCACAATTCCACAGCGCATATAGCATTCTCTATAGTTGCCCTATTTCTCATCTCAAGGTATCCTTGTAGATATCCTCCGTTTACATATTGCTGGTGATTGCTGCTGTTTCCCCAAACTTCGATGCCTTGCCACATGACACTACCATCGCTCGTCATGCTTCCTCCGTTCAGCACCAGTCTGGTTCCTTCAGGTACAACTGTCGTAGCATTCACTCTACTTTTGACAGTACCCGTAACAGTAACCACTGCATTTGTATCAATAATAAATCCATCAGATACAGCTATTCCTGATATGGTTGTTGTTGGGATGCGAAGGTCTATTTCTTTCGTAGCAGTATAATGATTGTCACATCCATAACCGAATGTAAACGTAATCGTGGCCTTAGGCGCCAAATACGTGAAAGGAGTAGCATAACTCAAGTTCGCGGTATAACCTGTTCCCGAAGAAGTCTGAGACATTGCCGCAGGTTCCACACTCCATGTGCAGGATGTAGGAGCAACATCGTAG
>LUZO01000650.1 GCA_001603685.1 Bacteroidales bacterium Bact_23 | reverse complement strand
GAGTATCCGATATATAATATGACTTATATCCATACTTTCCTGAAGGTAAGTCCTAATGCCGACCGCGAGCTGCTGAATGATAAAATCACTGCAATCTGCAAGGAGACATACGGCGGACAGTTTACTGTTTTCTTCAAGGAAAAGTGTGTTTCCATGTTCCGTATGGATGAACTGTTTTTCAGCGGAACAAAAATTCACTTGCAACAAGGTGACAGGTCAATGCTTCGAACAATGATTGTGATAGGGCTTTTGCTGCTGATATCGGCTCTCATCAACTATGTGAATCTTAACGTCGCCCTTACGGGAAAACGCGCCAAGGAGATGGCTTCGAGGCGGCTTGTGGGAGCGCAGAGGTCCGATATTATCTGGAAATTTCTCTGCGAGTCGTTCGCATTTACCTTGTGCTGTTTTGTGGTCGGTTTGGCAATAGCTCATGCCATGTCGCCTGGAATTAACCGTCTGCTGGCTGCTGATATCCCTGTAAAGGTGCCATTCTCAATAAGTTATGTCGTCACTTATCTGCTTATAACAATAACTGTTTCGCTGTTAGCTGGATTTATGCCTGCAGCTATTATCGCCAAAATCCGTCCCATCGACGTGGTGAAAGGCACCTTCCAATATCATTCGAAAAAGACCTTGTCGAAGGTTTTCATAGTTTTGCAGAATGTGATTGTGATAATTCTGATTTCGTTGGTCATTACTATGGAACTTCAGATGCGTCACATGGTGGAGCGACCCATCGGACTACATACCGACAACCTTTATTTCATCAGTTCGAAATTGGACGTTTCCAGACAAAGTGAAGCCTTTGCCGACGACCTTCGAGCTTTGCCGTGTGTTAAGGAATTGGCAAAAACAAACAGTATTCCGACTTTTACATATTTTACAGTACTCATGGCCAAGAAAGGAGAGTCGGTTAATACAACAAATGTCAATTTCTTCACATGCGACACTGCGGCATTCAGGATGTTGGGCTTTCAGGTGGTGGAAAAGTTCCATGAGCCCGAGGAGGGTAGCGGCTGGATAACGGAAAGCACCGTTGTGGGTATGACAGGATTGCCTTACGGCGATTACAACTTCGATGAGATTATGTCGTGGGCAAATGGTAAGGGCGTCAAAGATATCTGTGGTGTCATCAAGGATTTTAATATGCTGGACGCACTCCATGCCACCGATGAAGATTATTCCATCGTCTTTGCAAACGGTCATTGGTTATTTCCCCAACCGTTTCATTTCCTGTTGGATATCGTTGGCGATCACGACGAGGCAAAACGTGCCATCGATGCAGTGTATGAGAAGCATTGCAAAACCGTCTTTGGTGCCTATGTGGAGCCTTACAATAACGATTTTCTGAAGAATGTCATTGCCAAGAAATACGACAAGACTCGACGCCAGATGCGCCTTATCGAGTTGATAATGGGCATCTCGGTGATGCTGGCATTGCTTGGCTTAGTCGCTATGAGCACCCATTTCGCCTCCGAGCGCGAGAAGGGCATCGCCATCCGCAAGGTGTTTGGCGGCACGATGGAAAGCGAAATCCGTCGCAATCTGAAGGAATACATTGTCATGATATTGATAGCCAACGTGATAGCAATACCTGTCGCCATCTGGCTCAGCGGCCGTTATCTTGAAG
>LUZO01000649.1 GCA_001603685.1 Bacteroidales bacterium Bact_23 | reverse complement strand
ACATTAGGGGAGAATTAAATATTACTCTAAGTAATACAGTATATCCGTAACCCACCATCCAACCAATCATCCCCATCAAAGCAAAGCCACAGAATTAGTGGGCAAAAACTCTAATAACACAACAGGATAAATGACCGGTGATGCTCACCCTTGTTGAATAGTGGCAGCAGAGCGGCATAAGTCAGGCTGTGTTTGCCCGCATTCAGAATTTGACGTTAGAAAAGCTCCGGTATTGTATTCATTCTTCTCTTCAGCCGTACCACTCCGAATCAAAATTCATTCAATTCAGTGTTTTAACGCTGAATTTGGGTTAAATACAGTTGCTGAATGTTTTACTGAAACTGCAATAATCATGGTGTCAACATAATTTACTAATTTTGCCGTCCGGAAAACGACTTTTTTTGATTTAACGGCGATATTTTAAATCCTTTCTTTATGAAAAAACTGCTGATTTCTTTAATTCCGGCATTACTGATTATGAACAGTTGCACTACACAAGAAAAAATCAACTATCCTGAAACAAGGAAAACCGACACGGTTGATGTTTATTTTGGTACCGAAGTTGCCGATCCCTACCGATGGCTCGAAGATGACAACTCCGAGGAAACGGCTGCATGGGTGAAAGCGCAGAATGAAGTTACCGATGCTTATCTCGCGAAAATACCTTTCCGAAATCAGATCAGGGAGCGCCTTACCGAACTATGGAATTACCCGCGCACCGGCGTCCCTTTTCACAAGGGAAATCATTATTTCTTTTTTAAAAATGATGGAATTCAGAATCAGAGTGTATTGTATATCCAGGATTCGCTGACCGGCGAGCCCAGGGTG
>LUZO01000648.1 GCA_001603685.1 Bacteroidales bacterium Bact_23 | reverse complement strand
GTCAGATGTGTATAAGAGACAGGTATTATACGCAGCACATATCAAAACTGGATCTGAATGGCAGAATTTTGTACAAAGGTTATGTTTCTGATATAAGGGATTACTATAACGCTGCCGACATATTCGTCTTTCCAACACTTTATGAGCCTTTTGGGTTAGTAATCACAGAAGCACTTTCTACAGGCTTACCGGTAATAACATCAAAATCAGCTGGTGCTGCCGAACTAATAACTGATGGATTCGAGGGTTTATTATTAGATAATCCAACAAATTCGGGAGAGATCGCTGAAAAGATATGTGTATTATTGGAGGACAAAAAACTACGAGATCAAATGGGTACAAATGGACGGGCAACAATGAAAAAATATAATTGGGATTTTGTAGCCAAAAAAACATTAAACGTCTATGAGGGGGCTGTCAAATTATGAAAAATAACTTAGACAATAAAGATGTTGCTAAAGCGCTGAGGAAGTCAGTCAGGGTGAACATAATAAATGAATTAAGTCTCGATAAGATAGTAGTGGATACGATAAACGTTTACAAGGATGTGTTGATTAATTGAATCTAAGATATATTATAAAAAAAAGAAATGATCGCCTTCTTATTGATGGGAAGGTATCTTATACAAATCCACATAGGATTGAAAGACAATCCATTCTTAGCTCTTTAATTACTGCAAGAAAATACGCGCATGGCAAAATGTTAGATGCTGGGTGTGGTGTTAAGCCCTATGAGGAAATTTTTCGAAACTTTGTGGATGTGTATATTGGTATTGATGTACCAAATTCGTTGTCAACAAATAAATCAATGAAAAATGTAGATGTATATGGATCCGTCTTATATATGCCGTTCAAATCTGATTCGTTTGATACGATACTATCCACTCAGGTTCTTGAGCATGTAACCGATCCGTCCATTGCTTTAAAAGAATTTTATAGAATTTTAAACCATAATGGTTATTTGATATTGACTGCTCCACTAACTTGGGGTTTGCATGAGATACCTATAGATTATTACCGTTATACAGAATATGGACTGAGGTATCTTGCAGAAATGAATAAATTTGAAATAGTATACATTGAACCTCGAGGAGGTTTTTGGGGAATGATCGGTCAAAAATTAAGTGGATATGTTTATTATTGGTATGGTGTGCCCAAAACTTTAATTGGAGAAGCCGCAAAGCGAGCCGTATGCGCAACAATTCAAATACTATTCTCCACATTAGATAAACTGGACTTGCATGAAAGAGATACCTTAGGTTACGTCATGATCGCAAAAAAGGTGGTAAAATGAAGGCTGAAGAAAAATTATATCAGTTAATATGGGAAAATAGAAGTTCTGATGTACCAATATGTTTAGATAAAGGATCGAGGTC
>LUZO01000647.1 GCA_001603685.1 Bacteroidales bacterium Bact_23 | reverse complement strand
TTCGGGCATTACAACACGAGTTTTTACACCAATTTTCGCAAAATCTTCGAAATCTACAGGATATTCACATATAACCACACAAGGCCTATTTACATGTCTCAAAATGAGCCGAGCCTTATATATTATATGATGTTTCACACCACCTAAATGCACCACAATTAATTTATGTCTTTTAATCTGCTCTATTTCATTAGCCGTCAGTCCAAAAAGACTTCCGCCTCCAGCTGTAGGAGCATCTTGTGGTACACCAGCCCCAGCATTTAGAACTAATGTGCTGGTCATGATGTTAGCTTCCCGCAGAGCGAATGTTATTTCACAAACGGGTTTGGTAATATGTCTTCTTCCGGGGGACATTGCAATAGCTAAAACTTCACTTCCGCATTCTGCAAATGTTCCTCGCTGGGCAATTCCGCCTCCTTCACCCATTCCCATCGTTTCTCTGCAGTCTACAACGTGTGTACACTTTCCAATCATTCTTCTGATTTCCTTTTGATTATTTTGGTTCTTTCACTTAATTTGGCGTTTTGATCAGTTAGCCCTATCATTTCTTGAGGGATTTTTTCCAATGCTTTTCCATATTTTAATTCGTCTGTGACAGTTTTCTGCTTCCGAATAAATGTACCAATATGCACATTGAACCCGAAAGGTAGATTTTCATCACATACTTCTCTAACTTCATCAATGGCTTCTTCTGTTTCAACTTCTAGAAGAACCCTGCCAGTTTGTACCTGTAAATCCACGTTTTCTCCCTTTACAATAATAGACCTGCGTTCAGAAGTTTTTGTATCTGTATTAGAGAGTCTTGGACCGTGTATAACCATTCTTTTAACGCTTTCAATCTTTTCAAGATCGTTTAGCAATTTTTCTGTAGTATCTGGATTTAATAGTCTATGTGGGAAGATTTCTATGTCCATTTGTTGTTAAGCCCCCAAAAATGTGAGATTATTAAATTTGGTCTTTAATATCGACCGCTGCCTCCACAACGTATTTTAGTGGTTCTCTGAATTCGTCTACTTGACTGAATACGTCTTTAATTAACCCAGAGGTTGATTCTGGAGAGAACATCTGTGTTCCTGCATCTAATGCCATTGCGGCAGCTACGCATGGTATAGCAAATCCTTTACTGTGTCTTGTAACAATGTGGTTTCCGTTAAAGATACCTGGTCCTCCTCCACCGTATATGGAGTGACTAAAGAAGGAGAATCCTACTGCTACACCTTCAGCTCTACCAAAGTCTACGCTTGGTAATCCAGTTTCAAATTCAAGTATGTCGTTGTAGTAAAGCAATGTAGAAGATACACCCTGTGCAGCTCTTGCAGCACCTTGGTTTACCATTGTTGCTGCTATCATACCTGCTGCTGCGTATGCGTTCCATTTTGCTAAGTCGTCGGTTCCATAAACATTGAACCCATTCAAGTCTTTTTCAACACCAATTACACCGTCTGCTTTTGCTCTGTCAACCATGTCGGCAATAACAGATCCAACAGTACCTTCAGCACCGTTGTCTTTAACTAGGTCGAATACAAGGTTGTCTCCATTCATACCTTGGTATGCAATTCCTAACAAGTGCATTCTTTCAAATGCTCCTACTGCATCACCCATTTCAAACATAGCAGATTGTTCTAATATACTTGATAGAGCAGATGTTTGCATGGTGTTTTTGAGAGTTGCGGCTACCACGTGGTTTACCATGATGTTTCTTAATGCATAACCTGGGCCCTCTAATTTTTGAGGTAGATCAAGCATTGTTGCTAGATTTCCACCCATATATTCTACTGATTGCGGATATCTACCCAAAATAGCTGCTTTAACCATGTTTGCATCATACATGTTTACGTCTAATTCGTTTATTATGGCCTGTATGAAAGCGTTAGCTGTTACTAATGGTGTTGCTGAGTATTCTGCTGCTGCTTCAAATCTTGCACTTGGTATTTGGACTAATGCCCTTTTACCACCAGATAATAACTCAACTTTTGTGTCATCACCAGGAACTACTTCAATCATTGATTTTGCAGTTTCAGCTATTGCTTCTGCATTTCCTACAATATCAAGATCCATTTCTCTTCCGAGGATCTTACATGCAGGTCCACCAACCTTAGCAGTCTTCAGAGCATTTTCTACACCTTCTAGGTTTACAGCTACAGTTCTTTTAATACCTTGCACAATGCTTTTTATCGCTGGATTTCTCAATGGACTCAAAGCTTCTATGGGTACTTGTTCTTCAACAAGGTTACCTCTGTCGTCGTACAAGTCGACCTTATCTTCAAACTTCGCCATTTTTTCCCTCCTAACTTTGTTCTGTATACCAAAACCCGTCACAGAGTTTATTAAAAAATTGTTCACTCTTGGGGAAGATACTTTAACAC
>LUZO01000646.1 GCA_001603685.1 Bacteroidales bacterium Bact_23 | reverse complement strand
CTGTTTTCTTGCTCATATCAATAATATTTTAAGGTGAATAATTTTTTGGTTGAAAACTTAACCCTAAAGATATGGATTTTTTCTCAATTTATCTAATCAAATGCATAATAATTGTGCCAAAGCCATTCTCCGGAGGAGTTTTTGACATTTTGGCGGGTTTCGGAGGTCGGAGTCCGCCGCGGCGGAGGAAGTCTGAGGTTGGAAGTCAGAAGTGAGAGATGAGGTAAGAGGTATGAGATTGATTTGTGTCACCCGTATTCACGGGATCTTCGATGCGTGTCTTCGTAGCAAAAAAAGAATTAGCCACGAAAGCACGGAAACACAAAATTCCACTAAAAATTACGGAAGTCTTTTGTGTTCTTTTGTGTTTTAGTGTCTTAGTGGCAAAAAAAAATTATTACCTGCAAACGATAATGCCGCTCCTACGGAGCTCGATTTTCGCACGGGCCATTTTTTTCTACCATAATGCCGCTCCTTCGGAGCTGGATTTTCGTACGATCCTTCTTTCTACCATAATGTAGCTCCTTCGGAGCTGGATTTTCTAACGGGCCTTTCTTCTGAAATCCAAAATCTAAAATCTGAAATAAAAAAGTCCCGGAGGGACGACATTATGGTAGCACCAGGCATAACAAAAACCAACAAGTCCCGGAGGGACGACATTATCGTCCGCAGGTAAACAGGCTTTCTCGCAAAGCCTGCTTAATCACATTGTGTTTACCGCTCTTATTTTCAAACGATAATGTCGCTCCTACGGAGCTTTCCATATTCTAATGAAGCAACCTTTTATTGCCACGGAAACACGGATCGTTGATCCCGCGGATGCGGGAAACACAAAATTCCATTAAAAAAGATGGAAGACTTTTGTGCTTTTTAGTGCCTTGGTGCCTTAGTGGCAAAAAAAAGAGTAGCCACTAAAACACGGAAACACAGAATCCCACAAAAAAGGAGGAAGTCTTTTGTGCTTTTTAGTGCCTTGGTGCCTTAGTGGCAAAAAAAGGATCAGACACGGAAGTACGGTAATACAAAATCCCACTAAAACTGTAACCCTACCAAAGATTTAACAAATCAAGCCCCATAAGGAGGACTTTATCGTTTGCAGATAATAATGCCGCTTCTGCTGAGCTTTTTAAAATCCGGGAGGGTTTGCATTTTCATTATATTTCAGATCCGTTACTTCCAATTTCAGCCAGGTCCAGTCCCCATGATCCAATTTCCAGGTGGAAACCAATTTAGCAGGCACCCTTATTCCTTCAAAAGTTCTGTAATCGGTAATGTTCATAATCCATTCATATCTTCTGGATTCGGGCAGATTGTCTTTGAAACGCAAGGCAGAAAACATCACCACATCGCCTTGCGAATTGAAATGAAATATCCCGCTGCCCGTTGTTTTCTCATAAGTCATGGTAGCTTTGGCAGTGCTGGCGCTCAACTGTTCCCAACTGATGTACGGACTTAGAGCAAGTGAGGGAAACCAAACCATTTCACCCAAAAACCGCTGCAATGCACCCTCATCGATTTTCCCGCCCGATTCATCCATAACCTTCAGCAGCGAATTCAATTTAATCAGCATGCTCCCTTTGCCGGACTCAAATTTATCCCTGCCCCGGAAATTC
Organism: Bacteroidales bacterium Bact_23; assembly: GCA_001603685.1. Taxonomy (GTDB): domain Bacteria; phylum Bacteroidota; class Bacteroidia; order Bacteroidales; family Lentimicrobiaceae; genus Lentimicrobium. The sequence goes on along the minus strand of LUZO01000646.1, from coordinate 210 downwards.
AGCAAACCATTCATTTGTACATCCACGGTCCACAAAAATGCAGGATACTCGGTTGTTGTGTACTGAACAGCTTTCGCAGTCAGCCATTTATCCGCATCGGGCTTCATTTTTAACACAGCTGTTTGCGTCACCCTTCCAAGTCGGATAAACGGCCGGCCTATCATACCGGAGCTTCTCAGCCAACTTTTCACCGGTTCCGGCAACCCCTGA
>LUZO01000645.1 GCA_001603685.1 Bacteroidales bacterium Bact_23 | reverse complement strand
CTATTAAATATTGTATTGTTGACTCTACTTATCTATGGAAGATTTTTCTGGAATGGAAATGGTGTTAGTAAGAATGATTACAATCAGGCTGTAACCTCCTTGAAAACACTTTATTCCATTCAAAAAACGCTTATGCAATTTCAACTCTATACAGAAGGTACTGAACTAAAACCGCAGATCGAAGTCGCCAATGAAAAGGGCGATACACTTACCATTGGCGACTTAATATCAAAACCCGTATTGGTACTTCGGTATTCAGAATTAAATTGTCAATCGTGCGTCGATGATTTATTGACACAAATAAAAGAAGCCGGAAGCTTTAACACAACCAACACCTTATTGTTGGCTTACTATCGTGAACCGGCTTACCTTTATCAATTCAAACGAATGAATCAGCTTGAACTTCCAGTATATAGTTTACAAAAAACCGGCTTGCCTCCAGACACACTTAATCTGCCTTACTTCTTTTTAATGAACAACAAGCTACAAATCAGTAATGTTTTTATCCCCGAAGAAGGTGATATGGTTTCAGTAAAAGAATACTTGCATTTTGCAATAAATAAACTCCGCCCACACCAATAAAATCATTATATTTGTCAGGCTGAGAGGCTGCTGTTTTATGTGCAATATCAGGGTGTTATGAAAGCAGTTTGCCCGGTGGAAATGGATGTGCCCCCGTAGAAAACATCTTTTGGATTTATTAGAAATTAAGAAATAATAAACCTTTTAAAATTTTTGATATGAATAAACCATTGTATCTGATCGCGAGTCTCGTCTTTATTATTTCATTATCCGGCTGTACAAATCGGGATACAAATGTTGAATCTGAAACCGACGGTATACTGCCGGAGGTTATTCGCGTTCATGAACACAAATTGGCTAAAAAAGATGTGCTGCTGAGCAGCATTTTCACAGAATTTGAGTTTATAAAGTTAGGTAACCATCAAGAAGGTTTATTCGGGAATAT
>LUZO01000644.1 GCA_001603685.1 Bacteroidales bacterium Bact_23 | reverse complement strand
GGGATGAATTCGTGATACTGTGTGAAATAGATGAGAAGGCAGATGCTGAAAAAATCATCGGACAGATAAATGAAGAAACTTCGGCATTCAATGAAAAATACAGGAAAAATTATACACTTGCCTTCAGCATGGGATATGCTGTATTCGGGGAAGACGGTATATCTACTCTGGATGAATTTCTCTCTGCCGCAGACCGTGAAATGTATCTCAGCAAGGGAGTCGCATTGTTTCCTCAGAAGAAGCACCGTTGACGCTGTGTTTCAGCAGTTGCCTGTATATACATATTTCAGGTGTTTCTTAGCGATATCGGCCAGTTCGTAGATCTTTTCTGCAGGAGTGGCGGTCCTGCCGCTCATTTTATATCGCGGGAAAAATCTGCTGACGTGAAGAGGTATGCTGCGGTCCAGGGAAGCCAGCCATGAAGAGAGACGTGAAATTTCTTCTGTGCTGTCGTTTTCTTCAGGGATAACAAGAAATGTGACTTCCACATGGCATGATCCCGCGGCGGAGACGATAGTATTTTTGACCGTTTCAAGATCGCCCCCGACCATATCGTAAAATTTCTGAGTAAAACCCTTAAGGTCGATATTCATGGCATCTATATCGGGCAGGAGTCTTTCAAGCGGCTCTTTGCAGATATAACCGTTGGTCACGACCACGTTTGCAAGCCCGGCCTTTTTTATTTCTTCCGAACAGTCCATTATGTATTCATAACTTACGAGAGGTTCGTTATATGTATATGCGACGCCGATATTGCCGCGTGATTTCATTGAAACAGCAGCATCGCAAAGATCCGCTGGAGAAAAATACTCTGAAGGTATATCATCGCATGAAGCCATGGATATTTCATGATTCTGGCAGAAGGGACAGTAAAGGTTGCATCCGCAGCTGCCCGCGGATAATATCATGCTTCCGGGGCGGAATCTCTTCAGGGGCTTTTTTTCTATAGGATCCAGCGCAATGGAGGATATCATCCCGTAATTGGAACATACTATCCGGCCGTTTTCATTTTTCCGTGCCCGGCAGGCTCCTGTGCCACCTTCCGGTATGCAGCAGTGCCGCGGGCATATATCGCATACAGCTTTCATCTGTAACGTATCACCTCGAAACGTTCAAGAGAAATTTCCTCTCCCGGCAGGATACCTGCTTTGTCGGAAACTATTTTTATCTGTTTTTCCGGATCATCGATACCGTCGAGATCAGGCAGCAGAAGCCCGCGTTTACGTCCTGACGAAACTATGACACCGTAACGTTTCGGATTCAGCTGGCTTGATGAAGCGATACTTTCCGGTGCGCCGAGAACGTCGACACTGTAAACAAGATCGGCAAGTTCCCCGGAGGTGACCGGTGGAAATCTGGGGTCTTCGGTGCCGGCTGATACTGCGTTGCGCATGACTTCTTTTGCGACGCACTCCGTTACCGGACCTGTTGTGCCGATGCATCCGCGGAGCATGCCTTCTTTTTTAAGCGAAACGAAAACCCCGGCCTGCTTTTTAAGAAGTTCTTCAGATGTCCCGGGGGGTATTTCGGGTTCCCGGCCGCTGGTAACGTAAGTTTCAAGAGTGTATCTGGCAAGACTC
>LUZO01000643.1 GCA_001603685.1 Bacteroidales bacterium Bact_23 | reverse complement strand
CTCCTAGACGTTTTACAACACTGCAAATATAGGGGGTATAATTAGTCTTGTAAGAATAAGCAATTTTAAAGTTTGGATAAATGCCCTGAAATGTATCACGAAGATTCAAATAATTATTGATAAATCGAGCCTCATCAAACACATAAACGGGGCTCCCATATAGAGCAACAACTCTCCTTAACACATCTCTCTCAATCACTTCAATCCTCAGTATTTCTAATTGTTTTCCGCTCTTCATTCAGAGGTATTCTGATAATCCCTCCATAGCCACTCTGCTTTCTTCTCATAAGAATACGAATAACTGAAAAGAAGATTCGCAGGTCGATTTTTAATGAGAGATTGGTTGCATACTCTGCTTCGTACGCCAGTTGCCGATCCCAAGAAAGAATCGGTTCCTTGTCAATCGAATCTGGAGGGATTAATCCACTTCTTACATTGAACCTCGCTCTCTCGTGCTCATGATAATAATGATCATATATGGGAGGTAATGGTCTTGGTCCAATGACTGACATTGCACCAAAAATTATGTTGATAAGTTCGGGTAGCTCATCAAGAGAAGTAGAACGTAAAAAGCGACCAAGACGTGTGATGCGAAGCTCTTCTGGTAAATATTTTCCATCACTATCCTTATCTTCCCTCATCGTCCTAAATTTGATTATCTTAAATGGCTTTCCATGTAGTCCGCTACGTTCTTGAAGAAAAAATACTGGTGATCCCAAATTCAATCGAACCAATACCGTTATAATGAGAAATAGAGGAAGCAATACAATAAACAAGACAGTAGCACTAATGACATCAAAGAGCCTTTTTATTATTTTATACACGCTGTCTTGCCTATATCCAACTCGATGATCTATCAGGATAATTCTCGAATAAGCATAAACGCTTCAGCAGCTCCCACATTCACGGTCGACCCTCTATATTTTGCAAGAGCTTCCACCGCTTCAAGTGATCTGGGGTTAGGATACTCAGACAATTGTGACTGATAACAAGCCAAGGCATTCAGTTTTTTTTCTAAGAATTGAGAGATATCTGAATAGATATTCGGTATAAACTGATTTGACACATTAGGAATGTGCCATCCTGTTTCAGACAGTGTTTCATAAGCTAAAACTTTCTTAACAACGTGCTTATATTTTGGTCGCAATGCTACCATAGCAGCTTCTGATACTATCTGATGATCTTTCTGCATATCACCAATATGAGGGATATACACAACATCCGGTTCTGTTGATTGTATAACACCAAGCATACTCTCATTGATTTTAAAACGATCTTCCTTCTCAAGCATCACCGCTGGGAAATCAAGATAGACCGTGGCATTGACTCCAACCATCTCATGGCATTTGCGCGCCTCTTCTCTTGTCTCGAGAATTGCCTGTTCTGAAAAGAGCGGCTCAACACCACGAGTGACAACACAAATCGTCACAATATCATGGTGATTAATATGCTTTATTAACGTGCCGCCAACCCCCAGTATTTCATCATCTGGGTGAGGTGCAAATACGAGAACGTTCATAACAACCTACTACCTACCTTTTACCGGCTCTCATCCACAACGAATGGTTTCACCGGGACGCCGACATACGTACCACCAAGTGAGATATTTTTGAGAACTAAGGATCCTGCTCCCACAATTACATCTGCACATATAATCACATTATTTGAAACGGTAGAACCGATACCAATCCAAGTCTTAGTACCAACCATTACATCCCCACCTAGATGTACTCCAGGGGATAAATGAACAAAATCAGATATAATATTACCATGGTCTACCGATGCAGAAGTGTTAATAATAACTCCTTTCCCAATTAGACTTTTAGTATTGATAACTGCATTGGCCATTATCGCAGTTCCCTCACCAATAACTACATCGGATGCAATAACAGAAGAGGGGTGAATCGCGGTATACCAATTCACGTAATTGTCTTCCATAATACGTTTTCGAGTTTCATTATTTCCTATTCCAACAATAAACACAGCGCAATCTCTATATTTAGAAA
>LUZO01000642.1 GCA_001603685.1 Bacteroidales bacterium Bact_23 | reverse complement strand
TATTTGTTTTATGAAAATAATATCACGCACACAATACTTAGATACCTTAAAGGTTCTCAAGGATAAGAATCGGATTAAAGTTTGAAATTAGGATTCATGAGATAATGGCTCCTGCACTGAGCGCCTAAACCCTTATGTAAAATTTTAAGATTATGGCAATACAATGTGAATTTATTGACTTCGTAATTCCAATAGAAAATATTGACAAAGTCTATCCCGGAGGATTTTCGCAATTCAAGGAAGACAATAAAGATGCCTTCTCAGGGAAACTATGGCACGACCAATTTCTGTTTAGAGATGGTGCAATGAATCCAATGGATATAGAATATCTTGCAGAAGAATGGGAAAAAATGGGATTGCAGGGAGTGGTTGAAACAGACGGAAGAAAACAATGGAAAGACTTCTGTATTGTTGAAGGAATGTTTGGCGGGCCAACATTGCCATGTGATTGGATTGTTTATGATGGGAATAACAATTGTGTCTATGTGAAAGGAAAACCTAAAGGTAAAATTATTGGACCAGGTTTTGATAACAAGGTATAATCAAGAGTAGGGGCAGACTGCCTTAATTGCACATCTGTACAAAGTCCAAAATTCGATTTTCGTTTGATGGTTCTCGGTAAAAATTTGCCACAGCAGCTAGCAATCAGCTATTATCGCACACCCAAAAAACGATCGAACTCCAATATTCAAGAAAATGCCACTTAAATTTATAGAATAAACTTTTCTTGGTGACTAAAATCCTTTAAACGGGAAATTTCGTCATTAAG
>LUZO01000641.1 GCA_001603685.1 Bacteroidales bacterium Bact_23 | reverse complement strand
AGCGTCAGATGTGTATAAGAGACAGTTCGACAGGTATTGGTTTTGGTGCATTAAAGTAATTAAACTAAATTTTAAGTGAATATGAAGATTTTTGTCGTTAAATACGCTGGCCCTTTTGGATTTATTAAGCCCTGGACAGCTGTTCGTGATAGTGAAACCTTTAGTCAACAATTTCTTACTCCTTCAATAATTGAAGGAATAGAAAAAAAGCTTTTCCCAGAACTGCTCGAACAAAAAGGAAATATTACAAAGATTGTCAGGCACCGTCTCACTTATCATCAAATTACGCAGCAACAAGAAGTTATACAGACACGAGGCTGGAATCAAACGAGAAAGGGCAATAATTATTTATTTGAAAGGCCCACTGATGTTATAACACGGGGTGTTTTGCTTAATCCAACACTTTTCCTGGCCTTTAAAGAAAAAAATGATGCTGAAATCGCTTTCACGCAACATATCTGTTTAAGCCGGAATGAGGATATTCTGCTTCCAAGAGAAATAATTGAAACAACAACTGAAGAATTTGAAAATGATTTGCTGTTTCCGGGTTTTGAATTAATGTTTGAAAAAAACGAAAACTCTTTTCTCGTTGGATACAACCGATTAACAAACGAACCAATGTATGGATGGCTCAAAATAGTGGGTACACCTATTCAAAATAGCCTGTGATGAAAACAATTTATGCAAAATCAGCTCCTGATTGGACCACTTTATTGGAACACACCAAGCAAGTGGTAATGGCTACAAAATGTTTCTCACAATATGCTGGCTATGATGAGTATATTGCCGCAAATGGAGCAATTTTGCACGATTTGGGAAAAGCCCATGACTTTTTTCAAAACAGATTATTGGGTAAAGCAAATAAAGGAAGAATCTTCAGACACGAAATTGCTTCGTTATTTTTTCTCTCTATTTTTCCGGAAGAACAATGGGATAAGCTTATTGAAATGGTGATTGGTCATCATAAGTCAGTAAGAAATGATGTGGCAGGATTAGGCTTGCTTGATCTTGAGGAAACAGATGATTATGTTGATTTCCATCTGGGTAATTGGGAAGAATGGAGTAAATATATTATCCCAATACTGAATGAGTTCAACTTGAGTGATTGCAATATTCCTACCAGAGAGCAGGCAATAAGTAATTTAAATTACAGCATTAATTATTGTGAAAAAGTATCTAGAGAAAGAGGGTTTTCGCCGTGGCGTGGTATTTTAATGGGAGGTGACCATTTTGCCTCAGCACAATTAAATGAGACTGAGGTTAAAATCAAGAAATTATTTAAAAATGCCAATCTGAATTTTTATAACAGACAAAATCCTTTGTACCCGCTTTCACAAATTGATACAAAAAATGAGAGAAAGCATACGCTTGTTGTAGCCCCAACGGGTGCCGGTAAAACAGATTTCTTACTTAGGCGTTGTAAGGGACGGGTGTTTTACACTTTGCCATTCCAGGCCTCAATAAATGCCATGTACAAAAGATTAGGGCATGATCTGGAAACAGAAAATCCAGATATTGATATCCGGGTTTTACACTCATCTTCTCAAATAATAAAAAGAAAAGAGGAGGATGATACCAGTTTACAAGGCTTATTCGGCTCCTCAGTTACGATATTAACACCACATCAATTAGCAACAATAGCTTTTGGGCAGAAAGGCTTTGAAACTGTTTTGCTCGATACCCATGGCTGTGATATAATTCTGGATGAAGTTCACACTTATTCAGGCATATCACAATCGCTGGTTACAAAATTGATTGAAATATTAAAAATGAATAACTGCCGGCTACATATTGGTACTGCAACTATGCCATCTCTCCTATACAATAAGATTAAAGATATTCTGGGTAATGA
>LUZO01000640.1 GCA_001603685.1 Bacteroidales bacterium Bact_23 | reverse complement strand
CAGAAGAAGAGAGGCGATTCGTCAATAAAAGATTCGATAATTATCATGTACTGAATGATGTCATAGGCGTTGGTTTTGATGTCCCCGATGAGATAAGTCCAAATGCATTCAGAGATAAATACAAAATTCACTATAATTTCGTCACATATATCGGAAGAATAGACGAATCGAAGGGATGCGGGGAGCTATTCGACTACTTTGTGCGGTATAAAGAAGAACGAAGATCAGATTTGAAGTTGATCCTCTTCGGAAAGTCGGCAATGAAAATTCCAGAATATGAGGATATAACTCCTTTGGGGTTCGTCTCAGATGAGGATAAGTTCAATGGAATAGCAGCATCGGATCTGATGATCATGCCATCCAAATATGAGAGCTTCTCAATGGTGCTGATGGAATCCTGGGCATGTAAAAAGGCCGTTTTAGTTAATGGTCGGTGTGATGTCTTGAAGGGTCACTGCCTGCGGAGCAACGGAGGCATTTGGTACGAAAATTATGAAGAGTTCAAAGAGTGCCTGGATTTGCTGATCTCAGATGACCGACTACGGGCCAAAATGGCAGAGAATGGAAAACGATACGTAGAAGAGAACTACAGCTGGCCCAAGATCGAAGAGAAATATCTCCGCCTCCTAGATACTTTAAATAGTCATCGCGATTAGCATACCTTTATCTCCTGGAAAGCCAGACTTAGGCATCTACCATCCGTGCTTTTCAGCTCGGAAATGTCACTTGGCCTTCTGCACCCTTCGGGCACGTGGAACCGTATGAGATTCGTCCCTTCCTTTAGGAGGACGGGTATCTTTATCTCGGCGAACTCTGATGCGTTGATGACCTCTCGAATTTTGAGAGCATCTCCCAGATAGATCTCCAGAGTTCTCGGTCGGTCAAAGCTGACCGCCTTAAGGCTAAACTCTGCCGTCCTGCTCTCTCCAGAGTCTACGAGAAGAACGGCGTCGTTCTCCATCCAGCGGGCTGGTGCGCCGTCCCAGTCTTCGAGGCCGTACCAGCCGCTGGCGAGATATGTGGATGAAGACTCCAGGTCATTGATAATAATATCTCTGGATATTCTGATATCCTGAACCGCCAAGCTCAGACACCTCGAATCAGGATTATTCAACTCCTTAATGTCTGCTGGCCTCTCGCACCCTTCTGCTACATGGAACCTCACGATATTGGCGCCTTCTTTCAGGCTAACCCCTGGCACTCTCGTTATTACGAAGCGGTCGGAGGGCACATCAGCTTCCATCTGCAGGAGGTCGTTTACGTAAATCTCGACGGATCTCGGGTGGTAGAAGCTGACGGCATTAAAGCTTAGATCGACGACGCGGTTCTCGCCAGAATATATCATGAAGGTGGCGTCGTTCTCCATCCATCGGAAGAAGATATCGTTCCAATATTCGATGTGGTGCCAACCAGTAAAATAGAATGTCATATGATCGGAGGGTGTCCGACAAATGGCAACGATGATATTATTTGTTGAAGCTGAAGCTAGCGGTGTTACTGCGAGCGCCAATTTATATATATATGAAC
>LUZO01000639.1 GCA_001603685.1 Bacteroidales bacterium Bact_23 | reverse complement strand
GTCAGATGTGTATAAGAGACAGGCCTACTTTAGTCCGGATTATTCAATCAGAGAGTCTAAACCAGTATTCTCTCCGTCGAAACAATATGTAAAGCTCCTTTTTGTTCTTAATGGTGTACTTATTCCACACCCTGATAGAATAGATAACCAAACAAATAGGAATATTGCAGGTTTGAAATAATTTCCTTTCTTCAAATGATTCATAGTTTATTCCCCCCAAAGTGAATATGGATTATAATAGCCGGAATAACAATATGGCCCTTTGTAAAAATTATCGTACCCCATAAAGTAATTTGCATGGCCAAAAGGCATTATCCAAGCAAAACCTGACTTATGCGTAAAAAGATTTTGAAAAGCATGTTGAAAGGCCTTGTGACTATAGCCTAATCTTGTAACATTATTACCAGTCCTAAGTCCTACATATAACGGGCTACTATATGTTTGCCCATCAACCCACCGTCCAAACTTACCTTTATAATGGGAGTATTTACTTGAATAGTCAACATCATCTCCTTTTTTTTAGAAACATAATTGTTGTAAAGTGCCGTACCAACAACGAAGGCATCACCAATACCAATTTCCACAGCATTTGACCGCCATCGGTCATGGTCTTGAAAAGCCAGAAAATCATTCTCAAAACGAAGTGAAAAATCACCTCTTGAAAAAGCGAATGCACCAACTGTTTGTTTGTTGCTTATTCCATCAGGTCCGATCGCGTTTCCGTAATGTGTGCTATAATAACCCAAACTGAATGTTTTATTTGAATAGCTTACGCCCCAGGCCCAATGATTCGACCCTAAACCACCTCCAAAAGTATAGCTATTATAGTTCTCATCCCGTCTATCAATATATGTTCCTGAAATATTAATACCACCTACAATACCATCTGTCCCAAAACCGACACCAGAGGAAACATTAATTTGGAAATTGTCATTTACTGGCATTGAAACTGAAGGCATTAGTAAAGAAACAGTACCGCTTAATACTGTTCTTCCTGAATAGCCAAGTGCAACTGTGGCGGCATACCCATTGCCAGCACCTGGTGAAGCTGCAAAAGTATTTGCAATACTACTTGCACTAGTTCCACCACCCGAATAATAACCCAAAAGAAATGTACCAGCACTAATTGCACCATAACCAACCGCTTTCCAGCCCCAATCACCAGTTTTTAAACCATATGTCACATATCCAAAAGTAAATCCAATACCACCAACAATAAGGTCATCCCAACCAGACCAGTATCCGGTGGGATCTGTATATCTAAGCGGATTATTAAAACAATAGCTATACCTGTTAAAACTCTGCGAAAGATCGGGCGCCTGTATGTAATTATCGGGTGAGAGCATGCGGCCTGTTATGGGGTCGTACATGCGGCCGTTCATGTTTATCAGGTTGAAGGCGTATAGGTGCTCGTGACCGGTAAAGCCACGATCATCACTGCCATACAGACTCACAAAAGTATCTTCTACCCTAAGATAGTCGGCAGTTATTTTATATGTATACAACCGGCTCATTGGTTCGCTATGGCAGTGCCTGATTAATAAGGTAAAGATAGGTTTTTTTTGGATTGAGTGTTGCTTAGTAGTAGTTTTTTTGGGATAGTAAAATTAATATTGAGGAGTTCATTCAGAAAAATGTGTCAGGGATTTTTGCCCGCTAATTCCATAGCTTTTGCTTTGTTGGGCAAGATGTTGATGGATGGTGGGTTACGAT
>LUZO01000638.1 GCA_001603685.1 Bacteroidales bacterium Bact_23 | reverse complement strand
GCTAAGTGGAGTAAAAAGGAATCCGCCTCGGCGGAGAGTAAAGTAAAAAGAAAAAACCAGCCGGTGGCTGAGCGAAGTCGAAGCCAAGGCGAGGCCAAGTGAAGTAAAAAGACTAAAGGACAAAGACTAAAGGGTAAAGTGAAAACCAAAAAAGTGAACTTTTGAAAACTGTTTTTTTGATTTGATGAATTTTTGATTTTTTTGATCATGCGGAACATACTCAGATACATAATAATCTCATTGTTGCTGGCGGTTGCCTACGGGGCGGCGGGCCAGACCGGTGATTATGAGATTGACAGGGTGTGTGTGGGGGCTGAGCGATACTACCGCATTGACGGTGAGGCGGGTTCCACCTACAACTGGTTGATTACCGATCCTTTCGGCGCCGTAACCGCCTTGCCCGAGGAGACCGATACCTGTACCATCGTATGGAACTTTCCTCCGGGTACCTACACCCTTACCAACCTGCAGTTTGGCGCCAACGGCTGCGACACCACCCAGTTGGGCACCATCATCGTATTTGAGCTTCCCGCCGCATCAGCCGGCACTGATCTTACCTTCTGCGCCCCGGAACCGTTTACCCTTGATCTGGCCACCGCTTCGGACTACTCCTCCCTGTTGTGGAGCACCACCGGCGACGGCTCGTTCGACGACAATACCCTGCTGAATCCCACCTATACCTTCGGCCCCGGCGATATCGCCAACGGAGGAACTACCCTGACACTTACCGCCTACGGACTGGGCAACCCGGGAAGTTGTCCGCCTGCGGAACATACCATAACCATTACCCTGAACAACCTGCAGGCCACTGCAGACATTACCCACCTGAAATGCTTCGGCGACGATGACGGCGAAGTGGCGTTTACCGCCACCGGCGGCACCGAGCCATACACCTATACCCTTGAAACCGAAACAAATAACACCGGCCTGTTTACCGGACTAACGGCCGGCACCTATTCATATATCATTACCGATGCAGCGGGCTGCGAAACCGAAGGTACCATCACCATCACGCAACCCGACGAACTGATTGCATCGGCCGGTCCGCTTACCGCCACCCTGTGCGAAGGGGAAACCCTCCAGCTTACCGGCTCCCACACCGGCGGTACCGACCCCATTGCCAGCCACCTGTGGATTGGAACGGGAGCCGCCATGCTTGACGACGAAACCATTGAGAATCCGCTGTTTACCGCTACGGCCGACGGCAGCTTCACCTTAATATATATGATTACCGACAGCAACGGCTGTACGGCAATCGCCTCCCCTGAAATCATTATTACGGTTGATCCGAAACTGGAACCCCAGTTTGCACAGATCGGACCGCTCTGCCAGTACAGCACCGCACCCGGGCTGCCAACCACCTCGCAGAACGGCATAACCGGAACCTGGAACCCCGCAACCATCAGCACCGATGCCCCGGGAGTTTTCACCTTCACCTTTACCCCGGATGACGGCCTATGCGCCACCACATTTAATATGGAGATTACCATTGACGAGCAGGTTACCCCTACCTTTGATCCATTCGGCCCCTATTGCCAGAACAGCACCGCGCCTGATCTGCCGCTGATTTCCCTCAATGGCATCACGGGAACCTGGAATCCGCCCGCCATCAATACCGCTGCCCCCGGAACCGCCTCCTACACCTTCACCCCTAACGATCCGGATCAGTGCGGTGTGGAAGTAGTTATTGACATTACCATTGACGAAGAAATTACTCCGCTGTTTGCTCAGATCGGACCGCTTTGCCAGAACAGCACCCCGCCCGATCTGCCGGCCACCTCGCAGAACGGCATAACCGGAACCTGGAACCCGCCAGCCATCAGCACCGCCGTGGCAGGAACCTTCACCTATAACTTTACGCCGGATGCGGGACAGTGCGCCACAGAAACCTCAATGGACATCACCATTGATCTTCAGGTTACTCCGCTGTTTGCTCAGATCGGACCGCTTTGCCAGAACAGCACCC
>LUZO01000637.1 GCA_001603685.1 Bacteroidales bacterium Bact_23 | reverse complement strand
TCTATGTTATTATGATGAATTTAAAAGGTAAATAATGAAATTTAATGTAGTTGCATTATTTAATTTGTTAAAAAAATCATAAAATTGAATATAAAGAAAACTTATTAAAGCTTGTTTTGTTGACTGCTTTTCTATGGTTATAATTCCGCTGTTACGAAGAATCTGTCTTTTGAAAGATATCCGGGATTGTTTATACCTGGATTGAACTTTCTTAATAAAGGTCTTCGCTCATTACTCTGAAATTATGGTTCTTTCATTATGGTGTGTACGCGGTACGGCTAAACAGCCCTGCAGGAACGGCTGTAAGTAAGTTTGTTGTGCAGAGGTGAAAGGGTAGCAGGTAAGGAGAGTGAATTTTCTGTTGAACCGTTTTTTTGAATTATTGGCCGACTGACCATGGGGTTGTCGGTGGGAGGTAAAAACTTAAAAGCTGCAATCATGGAAACAATGACAGAAATCGCAATAAAAATATTAGTCGAGGTCATCCTTATCTCAGGCATCATTGGCTACTTCTTCAGCAAAAGGGAAGAACGCATGAAGAAAACCATTGAGGAGGAGTTCAGCAAAAGGGATAAATTTTTTGATGTTAAGTTTAGCTTCAAGCTGAGGGCGCTGGAAGAGTTACTGGCGCCCATCAGGCTGCAATTATTACGCAGCAAAATTACCCTGAAAGGATATGATGCCAATAATGAGTACAGAGAGAAAATTTTGAAGGAATGCAATGAAACCATCCGGGGATTGCTTCTGGAAAAAGGATTTCTTATCCCCGGCGATCTTCTTCCTTATGCCGAGAAGTTTATCAGCCATTATGACGAATGGCTGCAGGCCTACCGCAACTACCGCGAAATGCAAAATAAAACAGAGGTGAAACATGTTTTTACCTATAATTTTCCGCATGATGCCGAACAGGCCTTTGTGGATAAATATGAGGCATACCGGAAAGAACTTGAGATTGAGGGCGCTCTTAAATAACGGAATCAAAGCGTGACATTCCCCGGCATTCACAAACAGCCGGCAGGTTAACTAAAACCTTCCGGCTGTTTGTGTGACTTTTGTTCCATGGTTTCAGAACTTATACGGATATAAGCTGATGCCTTTTTTAGATAAAGCTTAACTTTGTACTTTCTTTTTCAATCGCCCCGGTTTGGGTGAGAAACGAGGCAGATTGACGGAAAATAAAAGAAAATGAAGAATTGAGCGTAAAGATAGCAACCTGAGTTAATCAATTAATGAGTTCTATATGCCACGAATTGACGCCAACCTTAAAGAAGAGATTGCACTTTTACCCAAAGAAGAGCTGGTAAAACTGGTAATTGCCGCAGCCAGGAAAAGCAAGGAGTTTCATGATTATTTAATGGTAAATCATATCAATAAGGCATTTGGCGAGCAACAGTTGTTTGAAGAGGCTAAAGAGGATTTGCAGGCTTTGTTTTTTAAAGGGTATAACGGGGCTTCATATGAATTGCGGCTGGCAAATATGCTGGCAGCGTGCAGCAAGCGGATTAATGAGTTTGGAAAAGTAATTAACAATAAAAGCCTGGAAATGGATTTGATAATAATTGTTCTGAAGGAGATCTTTACCGTTTCTGAAAAAAGCCTGTCCACCTGCTTTACCCGTTATAATTATCAGATATACCTGCTGGTTAAAAAGGCAATTGGGCTGGTAAACAATAAGCTGCACGAGGACTACAAGGTTGAATATGTTCCTGAAATCAATCGCTTTCTGACAATTCTTCACCGTTCATCCAACCATCTGGATTATATTTACGCGCTGCCTGCTTCAATTTGATTTTTTCGCAGCCTGATCCTCCATATGTAAATGGAAAGTTAAGCCAGGTCATCTGAGTAGTTTTTTATCGAAATTTCAGGCGGGATTCTTTGATTTAGCTACTATTACGGACAATCCGTTTCGGTAATTTCATAAATCAGAATACTTTATAACTGACAGGTAATGAACATCGAGCATACAGGCTATTCTCAGCCCGAACTTGTGAATAGGTCACGAACAGAAATAAGCAGGTGAAATTTATAATGGCAATAATAAACCCACATACCAGTGATTGTCCTTTATCCGGTTTTATTCTGAAATTGTCTTTGCTTTTTTTGCAGCGCTTTTCTCTGACTTACTGAAGGACCGGAATCGCTATCAGCCAATCCAAAAGCATTCACAGCCAAGGAAGTTAGGTTACATAGGAAATTTCCAACAATCCTTAAATCTTTCACTTAATGCTCTGCAAC
>LUZO01000636.1 GCA_001603685.1 Bacteroidales bacterium Bact_23 | reverse complement strand
GAGGAAATCCTTTGTTCGACCGGTAAAGGGTTAAGAACAAAGATTAAATATGAGCACGGAAAAAGAGACAACAAGGTCGGGAAGTAACCTGGGTACATTTGAAGGAGTATTTACGCCATCCATTTTAACCATTCTGGGCGTAATTATGTATCTCAGGTTTGGCTGGGTTGTTGGAAATGTTGGACTGTTCAAGACATTGATTATTGTAACACTTTCCACCTCAATCACCTTTCTGACCTCACTTTCCATTGCATCGGTTTCAACAAACGCGCCCGTGGGTGCCGGCGGCGCATATTATATGATCAGCCGTTCCCTGGGGCCCGAAATAGGCGGCGCAGTCAGTATTCCGCTATACCTTGCGCAGGCATTTTCCGTGGCATTGTATATCATCGGTTTCTCTGAAAGCATGGTCTCGCTTTTCCCTGTGCTCGATATGCGGGTTGTCGGCGTATCAACCACCGTGCTGCTTACCTTGCTGTCACTGTTTTCCACCAAAGCTGCCATTCGCGCTCAGTTCGGAATTCTTGCTGTAATCCTTATCTCGTTACTCTCTTTTTATTTCGGTTCATCCATTGAGGGCACACAGACTGACTTACTGAATACACCCGATATTCCAAAAATTGGATTCTGGGCGGTATTTGCCGTCTTTTTCCCTGCCGTTACCGGAATCATGACCGGAGTCAATATGTCCGGAGATCTTAAAAATCCATCCAAGTCAATTCCCAGGGGAACATTTGCAGCAGTGGGTACGGCATATCTTATTTATATGTCTATCCCGTTTTTTCTTTATTACCGTGCCGATACCGCTACCCTGATTCAGGATAATCTGGTTATGCAGCGTATAGCGCTTTGGGGCGGGGCAATTTTGCTTGGTGTCTGGGGGGCCACATTGTCAAGTGCCGTAGGCAGCCTGCTGGGAGCGCCCCGTGTGCTGCAGGCATTGGTGTCGGATAAGGTACTGCCTTCCGGCCTGAAATTTCTGGGGAAGAGCTCGGGAAAGGAGCAGATTCCGCGGGCTGCCACAATCGTAACGGCAATAATTGCGCTTGTGCTTGTTATGGTGGGTGACCTGAATATGATAGCACCCATACTGACCATGTTTTTCCTGACAACCTACGGCACGCTCAATATGACGGCGGCAATAGAAACCATCCTTAAATCACCCTCATTCAGACCAAAATTCAAGGTTCACTGGATATTTCCCTTACTGGGTACATTCGGCTGTTTTGCGGTGATGTTTTTAATCAATCCGATAGCCACATCAATTGCCATCGTATTGATTATCGGGATTTATGTGTTGTTGCGCCGCCGCCAGCTGAAAGTCACTTTCGGAGATGTCACACAGGGGATTTTGCAGCAGATTGTGCGTTATTCATTGCTCAGGCTGGAAACCAAAAGTGAAGATGCCAGAAGCTGGCGCCCCAATATCCTGATTCTTGCCGGAATGCCCACCAAACGCTGGCACCTTATTGAGTTTGCTTATGGACTGGTTCAGGAAAAGGGGTTGATAACGGTTGCCACCGTTTTCGACAGAGATGCGATACCGCGCGAAAGGCTGCGGGAACAGGAGGTAAGCATTTCAAACTATTTGAAAGACAAAAACATTAAAACGCTTGTCAGGGCAATCAGAGCCAAAAATTATTTTACCGGCGCACGGCAGCTGGTTGACTCCTATGGTATGGGCAAGGTGATTCCGAATACCATTCTGCTGGGCGATTCCGATGCCGGAAAAACACAGGCCGACTACTGTAAAATGATTACCCAGTTTTTTAAATCAAACCGGAATGTGATTATTTTACAGGAGGATTTTAAACTGGAATACGACGGTAAAAAGCAGATTGATTTGTGGTGGGGCGGCCTGAAAGGAAATGGCGCACTGATGATGATTGTTGCACATATGGTACAAACAAGTCCCAGGTGGCATGATATTCATGTTTGTGTGAAAATGATGGTAGATTCGGAAGAAGCCGCCATGAATGCGCGTGAAAATATTCAAAACATTCTGACCAAGATCCGTGTGGACTTCAACCACAAGGTGATTGTTTCCGAAGGAAGGAGTTTCTGGGATGTACTTGTTACCGAATCGCAGAACAGTACCATGGTGATGATGGGGCTGAAAGAACCGGACGCATCCTTTGATGTTTATTACAGTGATTTGAAAGAGAAAACAAAAGCCATCAAAAACAAACTTCTCCTGCTGGCTGCCGAGGAGATTAATTTTGAAGATATTTTGAATTAGCCCGTTTTTATCATAAATAAAACCGCAATTCACCTACGTCGGGATTATAGAAAGGGATAAAACAGGTTCAGACATTTTCCGGATAAAAGACAAAAGTCTGACTGGCCCGGATAAATGGTATTTGATTTGGGTTTAGGAATGGTTATATTTGTTTTGAATAGATAGACATTATCCCTCATCGCAAATAAAACTTAACTATGATCAGAATTTCAATTTCACTCATTATTCTGGCGTTTTTTGCCTGCAACAGTAATTTGCCGGAGAACATAATCAATCCGCCGGGAGCAACAGTTAAGACTCGGATTAACGCCCCGGAAGGCTATCACTGGAAAATTGAAGATCCGGGAAGTTTTGGCGAATTTCTGCAAAATCTGGAACTGAAACCCGTTGGTACCAAAATTCTGGATTATAAAGGAAACCCGATCGGTAATCAGTCTGAACATGTGGCTGTAATTAAAAAGGATATAGGGAATAAGGATTTGCAACAATGTGCTGATGTAGTTATCAGATTGCGGGCGGATTACTTATGGGAGCAAAACAAAAAGGATAAAATTGAATTCCATTTCACAAATGGTGACCTTTTTAAATGGAATGAATACAAAAACGGTATAAGGCCTGTTTTAGTAACAAATAATAAAATCAGATTTGAGAAACGAGCTTCATTTGATGACTC
>LUZO01000635.1 GCA_001603685.1 Bacteroidales bacterium Bact_23 | reverse complement strand
CCATTATTCAGTGAAAACCAGGGTAAATAAAGTAAAATCCATGCTTCTCAGTGGCAAACCCTTACTTATTTCGCTATATGGCAAATAACCATCCGGCATGCTCAAAATGATGTCTTTTTTATTTGACTTTTTCTTAAAACTTTTGTAACTTGTACTTCAGTAAAATACAGACTCTGACTCTCTTAAGTTTCAAAAAAGTAAGATCAGCAAGAGCCTTTCTTTTTCAGATAAATTAACTCCTTTTATCCCATAAGCCATGAAAAAACTACGCTTATTAGCATTATTAGCAGTAATGGGTTTCAGCCTGAACCTGCCGGCACAAATTCAATTGGTAAAGGATATAAATCCATCCGGAAGCTCTTCTCCGGATTATTTTATCGAATATAACGGCAAATTGTTTTTCACAGCAAATGATGGAATACATGGGCGAGAGTTGTGGATGACAAATGGCACTTCAGCTGGAACAGAACTTCTGAAAGACATAAATCCGGTTGGCTCCTCTATGCCTTTTAGATTAACTAAATGCAACGGAAAGTTATTTTTTACTGCAACGGATAATCTTTACGGAGACAAGTTGTGGGTAACCGATGGAACCGCTACAGGAACTCAGCTTGTAAAAGACATAAATCCGTCCGGAAACAGTTTTTCGCATGACATCACTAAATACAACGGAAAAATATATTTTCGGGCTGATGATGGAGTAAATGGAAGTCAATTGTGGACATCGGATGGCACATCGGAAGGGACCCAAATGGTTAAAAAAATCAATCCGGGCGGAAATGCACGCCCAAGCGGTTTTACCAGATATAACGAAAAATTGTATTTCAGAGCCACCGGGGTGCTGGGAAGAGCACTGTGGGTAATCGATGGTACCACTTTAGGAACATATATGGTGAAAAATATAGATCCGTCAGATGATCATTCTATCGAAGAATTATATGTATTTAAAGGGAAATTATATTTCAGAGCCAATGATGGAGTAAATGGCAGAGAGCTTTGGGTAACCGATGGTACAGCGGCAGGCAACCAACTTGTTAAAAATATAAATCCGTCAGGTGATGCTAATCCAATACATTTTACTGAATATAATGGAAAACTATATTTTCAGGCAGATGATGGAATAAATGGAGCTGAATTGTGGGTAACAGACGGAACCACACTGGGAACTCATCTGGTAAAGGATATAAATCCGGTTTCCAATTCGGCGCCAAGAGGTTTTACAGAATACAACGGAAAATTGTACTTCAGCGCATATGACGGAACACATGGCAATGAGTTATGGGTAACGGATGGCTCGGAATCCGGAAACTATATGGTTAAAGACATAAATCCTGACGGGCATTCATCACCTAAAAATTTTACAGTTTACAACGGAAAACTATACTTTCATGCATATAATGCACATGGAAATCATTTATGGGTAACCGATGGGACCGCTGCAGGTACCCATATCATAGCTCCGGATATTTTCAATACTGCTGATGCAGGTGAAGATATGATTGTTTATAATAATTCCCTTTATTTTCAAGCAATATATGATGGTGGTATAGGATATGAACTCTATAAATATACCGCACCGGATTTAGGGATAAAAACTGTCACGAAAAATCCTGCAATAGCGGTTTACCCGAATCCGGCATCCGGCATTATTAAAGTTGAATTACCCTTCGTTGGAAAAGCAAACTACATCATTACCGATATTCAGGGGAGGGTGTTGCAAACAGGCATTACCGGTAACGATATGCCGGTTAATGTGGGTACGCTCGCTCCAAATCCCTACCTGCTGACCATTGAACGGGACGGGCAGAAGTTTACGACAAAGTTTATCGTCGAATAATCCTGAAAAGAGGGGATCCGGCACTGATTTGCGATATATACGGGAGCTGTCAGTGCAACAGTTCCCGAACAATCGGGATATATACACATGTTTCAACAAAGAGCATTGAAAATATTAAAAGTCCTTTTGATGATTTTATAAAAATATTGTTTATCTTTGTGTAAT
>LUZO01000634.1 GCA_001603685.1 Bacteroidales bacterium Bact_23 | reverse complement strand
AATGTGGAATCTTGAACCCACCCTCCCATACCAGAGTACTTCGGGGCGCAAGAGCTGCAAGCTGATCGCGAAGCTGTCCATAGTTGCCAGACACTACCTCCCGAACACAGCACAAATCTTCAGGATTCCGCAGACGATGAAGGTATTACACTGTGAGAGAAGAGTTTTGGATTGTTCGATCGGGCGTTGGGAGGCTACAACCAATCCTAACCCATACTTGGTAAGTGCCACATCATCGTTAACAGAAAGATGTGCCACATCATCGTTAACGAAGTTCTTTGACAATCGAATAGTCGCTTGTGTCATCCTGTGAATACCGATCAAATTGGGGGGTGTTCATGGGTGACGAAAGAAAGCTGTATAGAATTCTGGCTGTTCAGCGTTTCAGGAACGGCGAGGACCCGGTATCCATATGCACCTCTCTCGGCAGATCGAGGGTCTGGCTGCACAAATGGGTCAGACGCTACCATGAGAACGAGGACTCGTGGGCCGAGGACCGTTCCCGTCGCCATTTCTCGCACCCGATGCGCACGCCCTCGGAGATCGAGGAGATCGTAAAGATGGTTCGCCTGGACCTTTACAATCAGGACCTGTTCTGCGGCGCCCAGGCGATCCTCTGGGAGATGGAGGAACTTGGTGTCAGGCCGCTGCCCTCCGTGAGGACCATCAACCGGATCTTGAGTCGCAACGAACTGACGCATCGCCGTACAGGCAAATACAGGCCCAAGGGAACCTTGTATCCCGTTCTGCCATCGTCGGCACCCAATGAGACCCATCAGGCCGATCTCGTCGGCCCCTGTTACCTGACAGGGCCCGTCCGCTTCTTCAGCCTGAACATCATCGACACGGCAACGGTCCGCTGCGGTCTCCATCCCTGCCTGTCACGGTCGGCCCAGACCATCCTCGATGGCCTCTGGGGGATTTGGAAGCGCATGGGGATACCGCAGAGGATTCAGGTCGACAATGCCATGTCCTTCTTTGGAAGTCCGACACATCCACGCGGCATGGGGCCGCTCATCAGGCTTTGTCTGCACAATGGCGTCGAGCCATGGTTCATACCGATGTCCGAACCCTGGAGGAACGGGATGGTAGAGAGCTTCAACGACCGTTATCAGCAGATGCTGCTGCGCAAGGTTATGATGGGATCGGAGGAGGAGCTGAGGTCCGCCTCGCTCTCCTTCGAGAAGCGCCACAACAACAGGTACCGCTACAGCAGGCTCGGGGGGCGTACACCGATGAAGGCCCTTGCCGCCTCGAATGCAAAGTTGCGGTTCCCGACGCAGGACGAGGCCCCGGAACACCGGATAAGGAAACCGGAGACCGGCAGATATCACGTCGTGAGGCTCATCCGCAGTGATCTGAAGATCAATATCTTTGGAGAGCGCTTCCCGGTTCCACCGGAGGCGTACCTCGAATACGTGGTGGCCACCATTGACGTCGAGGAAGAGAAATTGAAACTGTTCCTGGACAGAAAAGAGATAGCGATCTTCGATTACAGGATGCGCTGATAAGACAAGCGGCTATTAACGATGATGTGGCACAAAAAAGTGTTAACGATGATGTGGCACTCAACAATTACCCATGATCTATTACCTATCCCGTCTAGATCATCCTCCCCACATCGAGTACCGTTGCGT
>LUZO01000633.1 GCA_001603685.1 Bacteroidales bacterium Bact_23 | reverse complement strand
CCTATAGAACATACTGATATCGTACTGAATTTCATACAATTAGATATAAAGCGAAAAGTATTATATTAAACTTGCCATCTGTATAAATCTTTATAACTTTGCCTCACTTTTCAATGGACAGTAAATCTAAAAAAACATAAAAAAATAAGTTTATAAACCTTAATCAACAACATCATGAAAAAACACAATTTCAATGCCGGCCCGTCCATTCTTCCGCAGATTGCGATTGAAAACACTGCAAAAGCTGTTTTAGATCTGAATGGTATCGGCTTGTCACTTCTTGAAATTTCACACCGCAGCAAAGATTTCCAGGCTGTAATCGACGAAGCAGTAGCTCTTTTCAAAGAACTTCTGAACATCCCCGAAGGTTATCAGGTTCTTTTCCTGGGCGGTGGCGCAAGCTTGCAGTTTGCCATGATTCCTTACAACCTGCTTTCGAAAAAAGCTGCCTACCTCGAAACAGGCGTTTGGGCAAAGAAAGCCGTTAAAGAGGCTAAATTATTCGGTGAAGTAAATGTTGTAGCTTCATCAGCCGATAAGAATTTCTCTTATATCCCCAAGAATTTCACCGTTCCTGCCGATGCAGATTACTTCCACATTACCACCAACAACACCATTTACGGAACTGAAATCCGCACCGATTTTGACTGCAAGGTTCCCCTGATCGCCGATATGTCGTCAGATATCCTCAGCCGTCCGATGGATGTTTCGAAGTATGCCATGATTTATGGTGGTGCTCAGAAGAACCTCGGCCCTGCAGGCGTTACCTTTGTAATCGTTCGCGAAGACATCCTCGGAAAAGTTGAGAGGGCTATCCCCACCATGCTCGACTACCGCACTCACATTAAGGAAGGTTCTATGTTCAACACTCCTCCATGTCTGCCCATCTTCACCGTGAAAGAAACCCTGAAGTGGATCAAATCGCTTGGCGGACTGAAAGTTATTGAAAAGATGAACATCGAGAAAGCCGAGCTGCTGTACAATGCCATCGACAACAGCAAAATGTTTGTTGGAACCGCTGAAAAGGATTCAAGGTCGCTGATGAACATCTGCTTTGTAATGAAAGAAGAATACAAAGACAAGGAAGAGGCATTCATGGAATTTGCCAAGAACCGCGGAATGGTTGGTATTAAAGGCCACCGTTCAGTTGGCGGATTCAGGGCTTCAACCTACAACGCCCTGCCGAAAGAAAGCGTTGAGGCGCTGGTTGCCTGCATGCGCGATTTCGAAAAAGAAAATGCATAATCATTGCATAGCTCCTGTAAAAGCCGGCTCCCGTAGCCGGCTTTTTTATTACCGAAAAATAAATGAGTAATTTATTTGCTCATTTATCTATTTTTTTTATTAACCTTTCTTCTCCTGTTCTGCTGATAATCCGCTTTCTTTTCAGTTGTTAAGCCTTTTTGCCGGCATATTGGTTAACCAAAAGCAAAAAGGAAGAGGAATTTCAACCAAAAAATAAATTTTCCATGCACAAATGCACGGCTGCTTTGTTATATATGGTTGTTAAATACATAAACACGGAATGGGATTAAAA
>LUZO01000632.1 GCA_001603685.1 Bacteroidales bacterium Bact_23 | reverse complement strand
AAATTAATCTATGTGTTTTTATTCATTTAAATGCCAATAATTATCTGACAGGTAACTGAAACGCCACCGGCATCAGCCCAAACCATCCCGATTGCACTATTTCTATTTCCCTACCGAGGTAATTCTGAATTCGGTACGGCGGTTGGCTGCCCTTCCTTCGGGAGTTTCATTTCCGGCCACCGGTTTTGCAGCGCCATAGCCTTTGTAAGTCATTCTACCCTTGGTGATTCCCCCGCCCGCCAGATAATCATAAACCGCTTCGGCTCTCCGGCGGCTCAGGTCGAGGTTGTGGGCATCACTTCCGGTATTGTCGGTATGGCCGCTGATCTCAATCGACACATAAGGATTCCGGTTCATAAACTGCAGCAAACGATCCAGTTCCACCAGCGATTCGGGCAACAGGCGGGCACTGTCGGTTTCAAAAAACACATTCCGGAGCACGGTAACCTCATCCTTCTGAACCGGCTTCAGCAACACATCATGGAGGTAAGGCTTTTCAGCCTCAGCTTCGCCTTCCACAAAAATGTGCGCCGAGTAGAAGAGATAGCCGGGTTTTTCAGCCGTAAGGGCATATTTTTTGCCGGCCGGAATTGAGACCAGAAACTCTCCGCTCACCGCATCTGACAATGAGTTGACCACCTCCTTTCCCGTTTCCAGATCGGTAAGGGTAAAGGCAGCAGCCAGCCGTTTCCCGCTGATGCTGTCGGACACAACACCTTTCATATAGGTTACCGGAAGCGGCATCACCGGGCGCGGCAACTCAAAGCGGTAGATATCCTGCTTGCCAAATCCGCCCGCCATATCGGACGAGATATAGGCATATCTTCCCTGCCTGTCCACCACCAGATTCACTTCATCGGCTGCCGAATTAACCGGATATCCGATGTTTACCGGTTCCGACCATTCGCCGTTTGCGCTTAGCCTGCTCATGAAAATATCCCCCTCACCCATACCGGTATGTCCTTTCGAAGAGAAATAAAGCGTTTGCCCGTCGGGATGGATAAACGGGCCCCGTTCATCGGCGGGAGTGTTGATCACCGGCCCGGCATTCACCGGCATACCCCAGTAGCCATCCGGCTGCAGTTCCGATATCCAGATATCGCTTCCGCCCCACCCTCCGGGACGGTTACTTACAAAGTAGAGGGTACGGCCATCGGGTGCCAGCGAGGGCTGCGACTCCCAGTGCGAACTGTTTACCACCGGCCCCAGGTTGCGGGGCTGACTCCAGCGGCCGCCTTCGCGACGGCTGTAATATAGGTCGCAACTGCCATAGCCATCGGGACGATTGCATGCGGCAAAAAAGAGGTACTGGCCGTCAGCTGAGATGCAGATGGCCCCTTCATCGCCCTCGGTATTGACCGGAGGGCCAAGTTCCCGGGCAACGCCCCACACGGAACCGGCCTGAAGCCGGGAGACAAAAAACTCCTCATCATTCCGCACGGAGGCGGGCATCCTCCTGGTGAAATAGAGCTGTTCGCCATCGGCCGTGATGTAGTTAACAAATTCATATCCTTCCGTATTGATTCCGGAGCCCAGGTTTTCCGGCTCAAACGGCACGGGGTTGGCCAGGGCATGAATGCGAAACTCCGCCGTTTTGATATTCTTTTCTGCCTTTGCCAGTTCGGCCGGTTTGGCTTTTCCCAAACCGAGATAATGGCGGTACGATTTCAGGCAATCTGCATACAGTCCTTCGGAAAACTGCAGATTTCCCAAAATGTAATAGGCCGCCGGAAAGAAGCCCTCATCAATCGTTATCGCTTTCTGATAAGCCTCAATGGCTTCAGGGCGCATCCCCTTCATTGCACTGATATCACCCAGCAACAGCCACGACTCAATAAAACCGGGATCGGCCTTAACGGCCTTTTGCACCTCTTTCAGTGCCTGATCGTAGGCAGCGGCGTTGTACAGGGCAAGTGCCCTGTTATGTATCTTCTGCGCCTTGCTTTCACCTTTCTGCTGTGCGAAAACAATACAGGGAAAAAGGCAAAACAGCACAATTAAAAGCCTCAGGGGCCGTTTTCTCATTACTTTCAGAATTTTGAAGCTAAGATAGAGGGAAAAGAATAATACGGCAATGAATGGGGATTTATTGTTCCATCCGGAGTGTTTGAACATATTGACCTTACGAAAACTTAAATCGGCCATCCTTCTTTATAAATATCTTACCCTTTCAGCCAATAACAAAAAATAATCATTCGACCAGATATCCAAATCTCCGGGATTCCTGACAAAAGGCAAAGCATCACGCTTAGCCATTGTGATA
>LUZO01000631.1 GCA_001603685.1 Bacteroidales bacterium Bact_23 | reverse complement strand
GAATATCCTAACATTAAATTTGTTCATGTTTTTGATTATCTGCCAAAAGGATCATCTTTATATAAAAGAGGATATAATGTTATACGCTTCTACCTTAAACAGTTGTGGCATTTAATAAAATCTCCTGCAGGAATTGTTCACTTTCAATGGCTTGACAGAAAGAAATTTATCGACAGGGTTCTGTTTCCGACACTTGCCCGATTAAGAAGCAACAAAGTAGTTTTTACAGTTCACAATGTTAATGCAGGAAAACGGGATAATAAAAACACCTGGTTCAACAGAACTACCCTTAATTATCTTTACAGAATTTCAAATCACCTGATTGTTCACACCCCAGCCAGCAAAGCAGAACTGATATCTGAATTTAACATCAGGGAGTCAAAAATTTCCATAATCAAACATGGGATTAACAATAGAGTCAGCAAGAAAGGAATAAATACCGCCGAAGCCAGAAAGCAGTTTGGAATAGAGACTGATGAAATGGTTGTATTGTTTTTTGGCAACATTGACTATTACAAAGGGCTTGACATTCTTATTAAAAGCTTTGAACTGACTGACGAAAACCTTCATCCAAAGTTAAAACTCTTAATAGCTGGCAATTCTAAGAATGAAAACTATACAAAAGAGATTTTAAATGAAATTTCAAATTCAAGCCTTAAGGATAAAATCATCAGCAGGATTGCCTACATACCTGATGAAGAAATCGAAGCCTATTTCATGGCTGCTGATTGCGTAGTTCTGCCATACAGAAACATATACCAGTCCGGAGTAGTTTTCATGGCTTATTCTTTCGGATTGCCTATCATTGTAACTGACATTGGCAATTTCAGGAATGACATGATTGAGGGAAAGACCGGGCTTTTAATTGGAGAAGCCACTCCTGAGAAAGTTGCCGGAACAATTTCCCGATTTTTCAATTCAGATATGTATAAAAACATGCCCCAAACCAGAGAAACCATAATTAAATGGGCATATGATATATACAGTTGGGAAAGTATTGGCAGGGAAACCCATAAACTTTACGAACACTTGATGAATAAACACTAAAGAAACAGCCACTTGATACTGATTATAAATCTGTTATATAATTTAACAGAAAAGACATTTACAAATTAAGGTCACCCGGAAAAATCTGCTTTTCAGATAAGTATTAACCTTTTTAAGGAATCAAAAAACTCTGGGGGCTCCAGTGGGATCAAACACTGGATATTTTCTTATGTCCTGCACTATTGAGTGGACATAATTCAAATCCGGACATTAGCAATAGGTATTCAATTAACCATTTTGAGAATTTTATTTTTAATATTACATTTGCTTAGCCAACAGTCGAACTTAAGCAGTGCTGAATTGTTGATAAACAGATTTACTTACTCAATACTAAAACTCTTTATTGTCAGGGCAAATGGCTACAGCTAACGAAACTGCTATATTCTTCAGAAACGATGATGTCAGAAACTCCCTTGCCAACTCACTCATCAAACTGACGGAACTTTTTATTCAGCATCAAATCCCGATTCTACTCGCCGTTGAACCTGCAAACATAACTTCCGAAGTGGCAGGATGGTTATTAAATCAAAAGCAGAAACATCCGGGTATAATCAGCATTGCCCAGCATGGATACAACCACAATCTGCAAAATCCCGGGATGAAAATGGAATTCGGCGGATCCCGCGGCTATGAAGAACAATATCAGGATATTTCCAGAGGGAAGGATCTGATGAACAACTATTTTGGCGATTCCTGGTCCCCGGTTTTCACTTTTCCGTATGGCAGTTACAATAGTGCCTCCTTACAGGCTGTTTCAGATTGTGGATATAAAATTCTTTCCACAAAAATAAAATATACCCCTAAAAACAGAATAAAAAACTTTTTGGGGAAGGCTCTGAAAAAGAACTTCATTTTTGGCAAGAAAGTAAATTATCATCCTGATTTCAGGAATAATTATAAATTCAGAGAAATCTCTGTTTCTGTTAACCTGATAAAGAAATACACCGGCTATGATTCAGCTGACCACTATAGTTTCG
>LUZO01000630.1 GCA_001603685.1 Bacteroidales bacterium Bact_23 | reverse complement strand
TGACCGTCTCACAGACCTGGTAGTTGCCGGGAACCAGGTCGCAGAACCGGTACCATCCGGTGGCGTTGGTCAGGGTCGTTCCGACGGTGCCGCTCGAGTTGGTGAGGGTGATCGTCCAGTTCGAGAGGTCAGACCCTTCACAATCGATCACCTTGTAGCCCTCGATGCAAAGCAGAGGAACGTTAGTGAAGTTCTTATCGGTGGCGTTATCGTATCCGAGGACCACATCTATGCAGATATCGGTCAGATTCTGCCAACCATCTTTCACCTCCTCGCAGACTTTGTAGTTCCCGTGATCGAGGCCACAGAACTGGTAGTAGCCTGTCTCGTTCGTCGTAGTGGTATCGATGAGGACATCGGTCTCGTTGTAGAGGGTGATATTCCAGCCCGATAGGTCCACGTCCTCGCAGTTGATCACCTTGTAGCCCGAGATGCAGGATAGGTTCTTGTTCGTGAAGTTGTAGCCTGTGAGGTTCCCCTCCGAGGCGTTTAGATCTAAATAGCATCCGGATGCCGGATCGACGGCGATCCATCCAGGCTTCAATATCTCGCAGACGGAGAAGTTGCAGCACTGAAGGCCGCAGATCTTCCAGAAGCCGGTCTCGTTGGTTATATCCCACCCGATGACCTTACCGTCGCAGTCTTGGAGGGTGATGTTCCAGCCCTCCAGAGGCTGGTTGTTCGCCGCGTCGAGCTTGTAGCCCTCGATGCAGGTCGGAGGGTCGTAGTAGTAGGTGACACATATTATGGAGTCAGCTAATGTGGTGGGGCCGCCCAGATAGTTCCCGGAACCTTGGAAGATAGCTCCGGCTGTGGCATTTACCGTGAAGTTCTTGGTCTCGCCCGGGAACTTCGCAATGTAATCACTGATATCTTCGCAATTGGTGTAGTTTTTCCTCTCCGTCGATGTGGTATTGAAATCGGTGTAATTGAACCCGGAACTTCCGCCAAAGTCGAGAATGCCGTCATATGCAGCTACACTTCTGGTGTGCGATCGGCCCCACGAACTGGTGAGATCCGAACCGTCGAGCAAAAACACTTTGAGGTTTACGCTCTGTATAGTTGTGACGGTAGCAGGACTTGCAGAATTTCGGTGCTCGAACTCGATCAGCTGGGAGAAGTTCAGGGTGGCGTTCACCTCAACTTTGACGAGGGTTCCCAGGCTCGGATCGAACATCGGTAGGGGGCTGTTTCTTTCCCAATCCGTATAATTGCTGACCAAATGATGACAATAGGTTATGTCCTCAGTAGCCGTGGCATTAGGAGCTAAGATCAGAGCCAAGGAGGCGAGGAAAACGATAGAGGCCATCGGTTTCATCATAGTTCACCTCCTTCATTTGCTGCTCCGGCATCGTAGGTGTACGTGATGCAGACCTCGGACCCCGCCAGAGTTGACACCCCAAAGAAGGTATTTCCGGACAATTGGGTCTTGCTATCGACGAAAGCCGTCGCGGGGAGGTTGATCGTCTCGTCCGGAACGGAGGCTATGAAATCGGCCAGATCCAGGTACTCCTCCGCAACTGAGCCGGTGGATTCGAGCCCCTCGATCGTCCGCCCCGAAGGTCCCGAGAAGTCCACCTCGCCGTCGAAGCCAGCCAGGTCCTCGCTTATGGAGCTGGAGGCGGCGGCGGTGATGTTGCTGGAGTCGGGCATGGTGATCGATAGCTCAAAAACCGAGTCGACGTCTACGGTCGCGCCGGCAGGACCCTCGTTCTCAAATTGAAAATCCTGCGTTACCACCAGGTCCACGGAGAGATCGACCCGGAGGAGCTCGCCCATGGTCGGATCGAAGAGAGGGAGGATGTGGCGGTCTGACCAGCCCCCTTCCTTGGCGGGCAGCGAGTCGCAG
>LUZO01000629.1 GCA_001603685.1 Bacteroidales bacterium Bact_23 | reverse complement strand
GAATATAATAGGTTAAACTATGGAAAAAGCGAGAGTACTGTACGTATCTCAGGAGATCATACCCTACCTGAGGGACAGTCAGATGGGTTACATTGGCAGGCATTTGCCGCAGGGGATTCAGGAGAGAGGGCGCGAAATTCGTACATTTATGCCCAGATTCGGGCACATTAACGAACGCAGAAATCAACTGCACGAGGTTATCCGACTGTCGGGCATGAACCTGATCATTGACGACACCGACCATCCGCTTATCATCAAAGTGGCCTCCATCCAATCGGCCAGAATGCAGATCTATTTTATCGACAACGACGATTACTTCCAGAGGAAATTTATGTTTCGCGATAAAAACAATAAATTTTTTAAAGACAACGACGAACGCGCCGTATTCTTCGCCCGCGGGGTCATCGAAACCGTTAAAAAACTTGGCTGGGCCCCCGACCTGGTGCATTGCCACGGATGGATGACAAGCCTGCTTCCGCTCTACATCAAACGGGCTTTCCGCGATAACCCCCTCTTCACCGAATCGAAAGTGATTATGTCGCTTTACGACGATGATTTCGAAGAGAGCTGGAATAAAGATTCGGTAAACAAAATAAAACTCGACGGCATTACCAACAAGGATCTGAAACACCTGAAAAAGCCCACTTACGACAGCATCCTGAAAACCGGCATTGATTTTTCTGACGGAATTATCCTCGGCAGCGAAACGATAAATGCCGAAGTGCTTGAATATGCCAATGAAACCGGAAAACCGGTTCTGGAGTTTCAGCCACTCGACAGATTTATAGACGCCTATAACATTTTTTATGATAAAATCCTGGGAAACCAGTGATCGGTATCATAATAAACACTAATCTTGCATCGTTTGTAAATATCATTTCAATCGGATCACAACGTGCACAAATACAGATTTATACGGGCCATACTACCGCTGCTCATCCTGCTTTCTGTCCTCTCATGTAAAAAAGAACCGGATTTAATCGGAATTGACCTTCTGCCGGAGAGCGACTATCTCCACATGAGTTATACCGACACTTCCACCATCGTTGCCTATACGATAAAGGAGGATTCGCTGCGTACAGATGAACTCGGAACAACGCTTCTGGGCTACCTGAACGATCCTGTTTTCGGGAATACGCTGGCCTCGTTCTACACCCAGTACCGCCTGCCGACCAACAATGTAACCTTTGGTACCAATGCGGAGCCCGACTCCATCGTGCTTACCCTTGTATATTCGGGCATCTACGGCGATTCGGCCTCGCAGCATACCGTTAAGGTTTACGAACTTGCCGATACCATTGCCGTTGAAAACAACTACTACTCGTTCAGTACGGTGGGTGTAAAGCCCGATCTGATCGGCCAGGCGACCTTTGTCCCCAACCTGAAGAACGCCGACTCGGTGAAAGGGCAGTATATGCCGCCCCACCTGCGTATTGTGCTTTCGCAGGAGTTTGCAAAAAGCATTATGAATGCCGGAGCTGAGACCCTGTCGTCGAACAGCTACTTCCAGAAGGTGTTCAAAGGGCTGCATGTAACGGCCGAACAGCAGGCCACCACCCCCACCGGCTCCATCCTCTACTTCGACCTGATGAATGAGCTTTCGCGCGTAACCATCTACTACCACAACGATGCGGATACCGCCAAATCCATCAAACTGCTCATCAACGATGCCTGCGCCCGCTTCAACAACTACAACCATTTCGACTATGCCGCAGCCGATCCCGGGCTGCTTCAGCAGTTCAGCGGTGATACCGCCGCGGGCCGCAACCGCCTGTTTGTGGAAGCCATGGGCGGCACAAAGGTGAAAATCAGAATCCCATACCTGAAAAATATCCCTGAAAAGGCAAACATCGCCGTAAACGAGGCGCTGCTTATCTTTACCAACGAAAACCCTGAGAACACGCTTGCCCCACCCAGGCTGCTCGCCATGAAGGCGCGTACAAAGGAGGGTAAAAGCGTTTCGCTGATCGACGAAGCGCTGGGCGCCGACTATTTTGGCGGCAGGTACCACAACAAGCGCGAATACCGCTTCAGAATCACCAAGTATGTGCAGGACAGAATGCGGAACCCCAACCAGTCCGACCACGGACTGGTACTCTCGGTTACCGGTGCCTCCCTCCTCGGAAACCGCGTGGTGCTGAACGGAACCGCCGCCGGTCAGAATCGCGTGAAACTGGTGATCTATTACACCCTGATTGAATAAATGCCGCTCAGGCATTTACTTGCCGGGAACTCCTTTCCATTTTTCAGGAATATGAATATTACCTTTCCCCAAAAAGGGAAAACGGTTTGAAAATGTGTTTCTGACTTTTTAATTTTATTTATTATTATCTCTGTAACCTTTTTTATTCATCATTTTCTTTAATGTTTACTTTTTAAAGTTATATATTTGCACCGTTTTTCGACTATTTTTTAGAAAAAAAGAGGTTCACAGGTAGAAAAAGGGAATTCTGCGCAACATAGCCGGTTTTGAGTTGTTTAATCAGCTGGACAGCTTTTGATACGGGTGTAGGATTACTTTTTAGCAATACTTCAATTAATCATAAACAAATAAGAGTAAAAAAAATGTGCGGAATAGTA
>LUZO01000628.1 GCA_001603685.1 Bacteroidales bacterium Bact_23 | reverse complement strand
ATGTGGATATCAGAGTAGTATTTCTTTTCAGCCGCATTTATCAGCGCTTCCGGCCGCATAACCGGATCTGACGGATTCGGCAGGGGGATGCTTTCGGAATTCCCGGGGCCGGGCGGTTTTTCCACTTCAATGGTTCCAAACCGGGTCAGCGGCAGGGGATTATCCAGTACAAACGGAGGGTCGAAGTTTTTGCCGGAATACCTCCAGTGTGTCCGGCGGTTTCGGAACCGCAGCCGGAACACCGGCGACCTCAGATGCCCGTTATCAAGCAGGTCGTAACCGGCGAGGTCACTTTTTAACCGAATCTCGATCAAACCAAACGGAATATCCGGCTGATGCATCAGGTAAAACACCCTATCATCCTGATAGCCTGCCGGGTTGCTTTCAATATGAAGTGAATAAAGCCCTTCTGGTAAATTACGAAGGTCGGCCTGCAGTGAATAATAATCGTCTTTGACAATTACGATTTCGGGATTCAGCACCTTGCCAGCCGGGCTTTTCAGGGTAAGCACGGGCAGTGCATCCGGAACTTTCATGGTATAGTTCAGAATCCCCGTTACCACCGGATAGCGGTCGTTGATGTTGGCATAATCAATTGGATTTGCAGGACCTGAGTTTTCGGCAAGCCAGTCGGTGGTATTTGAAGTGTTCTTGTTTGTTTTATACAATGCGGTAAAAAGCCGGGTCGGGTTGTTTGCATCATTTACCAGCATATCGCCCGGTTGATAGGTGACGGACGTCTTGTACAGTGGAGGCACCGCACTAAGCGAAGGAAATATGGCCTGCCGCTCAGCCTTAAAGTTTTTAAAAACATAAACCGATGCTTTGCTTTCCGGATCTTCCTGAACCGGCAGGGCTGTAAAATCGTTGAAGAAGGGATTCAACAGATAAATGGCAAACCTGAAAACGGCATCCTCTGCCGGGGCTATAAACGGCTTGTCATGATTTGGAAGCGTTTTGTCCTTTTCAGCCTTAATCCCGACTAAAAACCCTTTGGGGGTTGCCTTAAAGATGCATCGGCAGGCTTGCAGCAATTTCATCGTGTCCGCCGTAGGCGTTAACCGGATGAAATTCCTCACATCATACCTGTCTTCCACCTTTTGCTTTTCAACAGGTGGCATGGCATCGTAGGCACTCATCCCCATGTTCAGGAAATAGTGATGCAGCAGATGCACTTCAAACAGGTTTTTATAGATAATCTGAAAGCCCATAATCCAAAATTTTCAGATACTTTTATTTCCTAATTCGCTCTATCATCAAATCGTATCTCCCTGATAACCTCTCTTCTCTCTCTGGTGCTATCCCTTTCAATTTTCAACAGCCTGAGTTTGTAGCAAATAAAGGGATACTGTTTGCCGCCCAGCGTGCTCCACACATAATTGAGCTGCTCAAAGGTCAGTGAGTAAATATCCAGGATAATATGAAAATCTTCAGGCAGACCATCAACTTCGGTAATGCTGTTCTGACGGTTGAAAGTGTTTTTCCCCTGAAAGAATGTAAGCGCATGCGAAAGATAAGTCAGGGCGTTCTCATACTTCGTCATAATAGCCGAGACCATTATGAACAGGTTTACATTCAAGGGCGCGTTTCCATATTCGGCTACTCCGCTCCTTACGCGGATGTATTCAGGGTTGTTTTTGAGCGTTGACTCTTCTGAAATGTTGAGAAGGGAAATTATCAGGTTTTCCGTATTGGCCAGCGCTTTCTCATCAAGCCTGGCAATATTCTGAAGAATTGCATAGGGGTACACGACAGGATCGCCGGGGCTTTTCACCTCATCAATGTACGCATTCAACTGTTCAGCCAAAAACTTAAGCACGGGATATATCATCCTAAATCGGTTTTAGAGGTGAATAAAACAGTGAGCCTAACTTTGGCAAGGAGGGTTGTTAGAAATTCAGATTATCAGGATGTCCTGTGAGTAAAAATGGCAGAAGAAATTCAGCGACCCGCTATAAAGTTAAACCGCACTTTATTCTTTTTCCTTTCATTCTTTTCAAGCATTTACTTCAACGGGTGCCGCACTGCTCACCGGCTGAATTATGAACCGGAAACGGATACGACAATCAGAATATGATAACATACTACAACCCGAATTGTTCTCAAAAAAAGGCTGATTTGTGAAAAATTTAACAATATTTTAACATTATTTTTACATTTAAAGAAAATCAACCCATAAAACCCAATATCTTCTTAAATATATACAGGTATATAAC
>LUZO01000627.1 GCA_001603685.1 Bacteroidales bacterium Bact_23 | reverse complement strand
TCTTTGATTAAAATTTAATCAAATTTCCGACTACAATATAATCATTTTTCTGATAAATCTGACAAGGCCATGAATATTTTTGCATCCAACATCAAATTTATGCGCAAGCGTCGCAGGCGTACACAGGATGATGTGGCTTCCGCACTCGACATGAAGCGCTCAACCCTGAGCGGCTACGAAAATCAGGTGGCACAGCCCGGCATTGAAGCCCTGCTGCAGTTCTCAAAATATTACGGCATTTCGGTGGATACCCTGCTGAAGGTTGATCTTTCGAAACTCAGGGAGAGCGAACTCTCGCAACTGGAGCGGGGTTACGATGTGTACATTACCGGAAGCAAGATCAGGGTGCTGGCCACTACGGTTGACAGCAGCAACAACGAAAATGTGGAGCTGGTAAACCAGACGGCATCGGCAGGCTACCGTACCGGCTTTTCCGATCCCGAATATATTAAGGTGTTGCCGGCTTTCAATCTGCCGTTTCTCTCGAAGGAAAAGAAGTACCGGACCTTTCAGATAAAGGGCGACTCCATGCTGCCGATACCCGACGGTTCATGGGTTACCGGTGAGTTTGTACAGAACTGGAACCTGATACGCGACGGACAGCCCTACATCGTCCTTACCCTGAACGACGGCATTGTTTTTAAGGTTGTTTACAATCTGATCAAAACGGAATCGCGGTTGTGGCTGCATTCGCTCAACCAGATGTACGATCCTTATTATGTTGATGTTAACGATGTGAAAGAGGTGTGGAAATTTGTTCATTACATCAGCAGTGCCATGCCTGAGCCAAATCTGCCGAAAGAAGAGCTGGCTTCAACCGTTGCTGCCCTGAAAAAGGATGTGGAGAAACTGAAAAAACAGATCGCAACCTCAACGGTACTGAAATTGCCGTTCGACGAAAATAAATAGGCGCATCGTTATTTAACCAGGGTTTAGTGTCTATTTTAATTCAATGAAATGAATTGAATTACAAACACTTAATCGATTCAGAATTTCCAATGCTGAATTTGGGCCTATCCGGTTTTCTTATATCTATAAAAGCAATTATATTTGTGGCTTCGAAAAAAGAACGACATATTGATTTTTGATACA
>LUZO01000626.1 GCA_001603685.1 Bacteroidales bacterium Bact_23 | reverse complement strand
AAGAGACAGGTATAAAGCTTATAGATATGGAAGAATACATTAAGGACCTTTTGAACAAAATGAGCTTTGACAGGGAGTTGTTTTTAAAAGAACTTAAAAAGGCCAGGCGTTGGCTTACCCCTGAAGAGAGCAATATGCTTGATGTATGGGTATTGGAAAACCATAGTGAAGTTAGCGGAAACAGTAGAAATATGCCTGTTGCCGGTTAGAAAACATTAAGAAACAGACAACTTAAGAATGTTTTAGGACCCATAGTGTTAGATTTATTTATGCAAAGAGGGCTGCCTGACCATATGGGCAGCTCTTTTTGGTTTACCTTGCATGGTAATTACCCCGGAGGTGATAATTCACTATGCGGGTTTGTAGTTGCAAACCATCAATTTATGGTAAGGGATTCAACCTTGAGGCGGAATCTGAAGGAAGCCGCAGGTTAAGTCCAGCTACAAAGAACACAAAACCTATCAGGCATATTCGCAGGGATACGTCAGCCATACAGGTTGAAGGACAAAGAAATCACTGACGTATTGCAAAAGCGAAAGTAATTCGGACTGCTGGCACCGTGAGAAGCCAGCAGAGGCCATAATACTAAGCCAATGAAAAACCTTCACAAACTGTAAAGGATGGCAGAATATATATTCTTTGCTGATTACTACCGCTCCATAAAGGTTGCAAACTAAGGAACCAACGTGTACCGAAAAGTATGCACGGTCGTGTGAACGGAAATATAGGGGAAATAATCCCAATCTTCCAACCCGATTTCTCAGGAGGTTTTACTTCATCGATGATATGACTGAAATATAGCTGAAAAAACAATGGCTGTGAAAGAAAAAAATAAAAGCGGTGATTTTTAACTGTTTTTTGTATGGCGGAACCATTTCGACATGGTATTGAGGTACTGAAAAGGTGATTTCGGGGAACGCTTAATAGCTAAAGCCAAACGAATGAAAAAAAAACCTGTACGCTTACGAAATATGTAAGTTTTTGATATTTCTATCCCCTAACTTTGAAGAGTAAAATTGATAATATTTAGTGAAAAGGCCATATGGAAGAATATATTAAGGATCTATTAAACAGATTAAGTTTTGATAAGGGATTGTTCTTAAAAGAACTTAAAAAAGCCAGGCGCTGGCTCACACCCGAAGAGTGTGATTCATTAGAAGCCTGGGTATTAGAGAACCATAGTGATGTTATAGGCAACAGTAAGAATTTACTGGTTGCCAGTTAGACAACATGAGGTTTTAAGACGACATAGGTATGTGATTAGATCCATCTTTGTTAGTTGTAGTCATAGTAAAGCGGGCTGCCTGACCATATGGGTGGCCCGCTTTGGTTTAATGCACATCTTTCACTCTGATTTAATCCTGCCGGCTTATGTGGAGTTGTTAGGCTTGCGAATCAAAGTCAGCTGCGGCCTGAATACAGTGAAAAAAAGTCCTGTTGATCTGCTGTTTCACGACCGGTTATTTCCTGACATAATATCTCAGCTAACATAAATGGATTATTGAACTACGCTTGATATTAAAATACCAGCAC
>LUZO01000625.1 GCA_001603685.1 Bacteroidales bacterium Bact_23 | reverse complement strand
TTAAAAGTCTTATTGTCGGGATTGGCCTGTAATTCAGTATTTATTCATTACCCTTATATATTATAATATTATCATACGACTTTCTAAATTTCGAATTGACGATATCAGCCATCGATTTCCTGATCCGGTAAGTAATGATGCACTCTATACCGAACTGACTATCAATGATATCCACATTCTCGTCCTTTACAACCCGCATCACATCATTCATATTGGCGTAGGTGAATTTCAGCTCATAAATCTCATTTACAGTCTTCTCGATAATTTCTGCCTGCTGAAGGGCATCCTGTGTTGCCGATTTATAGGCATTAATCAGCCCGCTAACCCCGAGTTTGGTTCCGCCGAAATAGCGGATTACCACGACCAGAATGTTGGTAAGATCAAACGATTGAATCTGTCCGTGAATCGGGCGGCCGGCAGTTCCCGATGGCTCTCCGTCGTCATTCACCCGCCACGCCGATTTGTCCGGCCCCAACACATAGGCATAGCAATGATGCCGGGCATCGTAATACTCCTTGCGTATCGACTCCAGCTCCGCCTTAATCGCCGCTTCCGATTCAAAAGGCATGGCCAGCGCAATAAATTTACTGCCCTTCTCTTTATATAATCCGGTCGATTTCTCTTTTATCGTACGATAGGTATCGTCAAATAACATGCTGTATGTAAGTTATTTATCCCTTATTTATATAAGTAGATGTTCAGGGATTGTCATTCGCTTGCTGCGACTTCAAACTTAGCCATTTTTATTTTAGGAAAGCCGGTTTTGAATCAATTTTGCAAGAAAAACTGGTAGCTCATATCCCCACTCAGGATAACTCATGCCAATAAAAGCCTTGGTTGGATTTAA
>LUZO01000624.1 GCA_001603685.1 Bacteroidales bacterium Bact_23 | reverse complement strand
GCAATGAACAGCTAAATGAGGATGCAGACGAGAATGGTCCGGATATTGTATAGTTGAAATAAACCTGATATATTTGCACACTTTTTCTGCAAGAAACCAATAAACAAACAAAAATGAAAAGATACCCTTTAATTTTCCTTATGGTGATGGCAGCGTCAATCGCCTTCGGTCAGAAATCCCTGCGTACAACTGCATTCAACAACCTGAGAAAAGGGCAGTTGGACAAGGCTTTGGAGAACATTGAACCTACCATTTCGGATCCAACAACCATGAGTGATCCCAAAACATGGTTCTACAGGGGGAATATCTACCTGCAGATTCATATGAGCGACAATCCGGCATACAAAGCACTGGATAAAGACGCTCTGAATAAGGCCTATGAATCGTACATGAAATGCAACGAGCTGGATACCAAAAAGACCCTCTACACCGAAACCATCCAGAATCTGTTCATCATCAGCGAACAGCTCTATAATGAGGGAGTAAAAGAGTTTACAGCCGATCCGCCGCAATATGCTGCTGCTGTTAAATCGTTCGAAGCTGCCGTTCATGTAAATGAATCATTCGGCAACATCGATACCCTGGCAATGTTCAATACCGCACTTGCTGCTGAGCATGGAAAAGATTTTCCCAAAGCAAAATTCTATTACAATAAGGTAAAAGATATGGGATTTCCTCAGCCTTTGATCTATAACTCACTGGCTTCCATTAGCATGGAGGAGGGCGATACCACCAATGCACTGAACATTATTGCCGAAGGCCGCAGGAAATACAAAGACAACTTCAACCTGCTGATTGCTGAAACCAATATCTATCTCAGCACTAATCTGCACGACAAGGCTATGGCAAACCTGAAAGAGGCTGTAAAAACCGACCCCGATAACCCGACAATCCACTATGCAGTAGGGGTTAACTACGCTCTGATGAAAAATGAAGCTGAAGCTGAGAAAGCATACAAAAAGTCCATTGAACTGAGACCTGATTATTTTGAAGCTAACTATAACCTTGGTGCTCTTTATGTTAACCAGGCTTCGGTAATCATTGATGAGGCAAATAAACTGCCGCTGTCAGCCGAAAAAGAATATGAGGCATTGAAAAAGAAAGCCGATGATATCCTCAGGGTTTCAATTCCTTATCTCGAAAAAGCATCAGAACTTGATCCAACCGACAGAAGCACACTCATCTCGCTGAAAGAGATATATACCAGGCTTCAGATGTATGATAAGCTGAAAGAGGTAAATGAAAAACTCGAAAAATCTGAATAATCCTGAAAGGAAACACTAAATAGAAAGCTGCCCGTAAATTCTGCGGGCAGTTTTTTTTGACTTTTTTTTGAACGCAATCAAAACCGGCAGGGGGTTGATTTTGTTTCGCATTGCTGCTTGAAGAAGTTCACTGTGATGATTCTGCCCAATATTTATGATGGAGAAGGATATAATGGGACAGAGGTGAAAATATCAATTTGACATAATATAAATTATATAACATTTTACATCCTTTTTTAGAACAGCAATATCCCTCGCCAGAGCCATTCTACAGGCTTGATGGTCAGCTTAATAT
>LUZO01000623.1 GCA_001603685.1 Bacteroidales bacterium Bact_23 | reverse complement strand
ATAATGAGCGACCGGCGGGAATTTTCCGGTCACTCACCATCTTTATAAAGTCCTAATTATCAATTCTGATAAATTCCCCGTCCAGGGTGAATTCCAGTTCAAGGCCGTTGTCGAGTTTAACTTCCTGTTTGTTGGGCTCCAGCTCCCATTTTACAATGTAATTGTTCGGGTAGTGCTCCTCCACATATTGCCTGATTTTCTCAGGTATAACACTGTCGGGCAGTTTCTGGTAGCTTTCAATTTCGGTAACTTCGCCTTTTGAATTAAACTCCAGCTTAATATCCCCGTCAAGCCTGATTTCGTATTTCTTTTTGGTTCCCTCATGCTCGGTTTTTGCTTTAATAATATCGTGGCCGTTGAAATGTGCGCTGATATAATCCTTAATGGAAGAGGGAAGCCCGTCGGGTGATATCACCTTCTCTTTCTCACAGGCAGAAAAAAGGGTAACCGATGCAAACAGAATTGCAATGGTGGTCAGAAAACTTCTCTTTTTCATGGTTTTTAGTTTTTTGATTGCATGCAGCCGCTATGAGAATACCATCTCAACAGCTTTATACAGTCTGGTTTAAAAATTTGTTATAGTTGGAAGTAATTGAAGAGGATATTATAACGGCTAATAACCGGAATTGGTATCAAAAACCGGAAAGAAATTAATCAACAGCTGAGGACTTTTTTGTTATCACTGGGAATCTGTGGTTATCATAATTATTTTAGAGGATATGGAAGCAAGCTCAATCATGTTTTTTGTTTATTGTGCAGTAAAATGTTGGGACATAAACAACAAATTGATTCAGGAGGATTTAGTTATAAAGATTACTTATTGTTAGGGTAGCTTAGCTC
>LUZO01000622.1 GCA_001603685.1 Bacteroidales bacterium Bact_23 | reverse complement strand
GTATCAAGTAAATTAGCAAGCATTTCAGCTTGATCAGGGTCACTGAATGTGGAGCGTTTTTTATATAGTGTTTCAATAAAATCTTTCTTACTCATGATTCTTTAGTTCTAGGTTAATAAGATTGTACTCTTTTGCAAGTTTTGGTTTGTGTGTCGGCAAGTGTGGCTTGACAATGTGTGCAATGTGGGTCGGCTCTTTAACAAAAAATGTGTGTCGGCAAAAAATAAAACTTTATCGGGTCGGCAGGTGTGGTCGGCAGTCATTCTGATTTGATTTTCTTCTTTGTCTTTGTATGTCGTCTTGTCAATTTTCATGTCGTTGTCTTTTTCTTCGGCTTGCTTGTAACGTTTTAGGCGCTCGGAGCAGAAGCCATTCTTGCGAAGATTTCAAACTCGAAACACGAACTCAAATTTAAACAAAAATCTTAAACTCGAAGCGTTTTTCGGCTTTTGCTCTGAACGCCTTGTTGGGTGCTGGCCTTCTGTCTTTATTGTTTGTCTATCAGTCATTTAGTGTTGGTTTTTGTCGTGCGTTGGCTTGGTGGCTCTTTTGCAAAACTTGGCTTTGGCGTGGGCTTGTGCGGTTTTGCAAATGTGCCACCAAATGCGTTGGCTATGCGTTTAGTCTGTTACCAAATGTTGTTTTTAAGTCGTTAATTACTAAGTTAAATTTCCCGTCAAACTTCTTGTTTATGTCGTCATACGAACCAATAAGTCTTTCGTAAATTGGGTTTCCAAAAATGTCTTTCTCGTCAATGCTACGTTTTGAAGCAAGGTTGGAAACGAAAATGTCTTTGATTTTCTTCAATACAATTATCTGTTCGTCTGTGAAGTCGTAAGTGTGTATGTATGAAAGATAATTTTTCTCAATGCGTTCTTTTGGTGTCGGGATTTTCTTTTTACCCAAGGCGTGAAGTAAAAAGTCCCAAGCTGAACCTTCTGGGAAGTCGTACATTTTTTGCAAATGTCCTTCGTCCAAAAATGTGTTTGGTTTGCTTAACCAGTCAAGCAGTTTAGCCATTTCTTCGTCTGTTGGTTGATAGTCGGCTTGTTCTGCTTTAGTTTTCAAGTCTGCCATTACTGGCTCTTGTGTTTTCTTTAATTCTTCTTCAAAAATTCTTTTGGCTTCTTCAATTGGAATATTGTCTTTTACAATGATTGAATCACCGTGAATTTCTACTCGCTGAATTAAATGAGCAGGGTCGGGGTTGTCAATTAAAAAGTAGTCCCCTTTGGGGCATGGTGTTCCCGGTGGTTTTGGTTTTTGGTCGCCTGGTTTTACAATTTTCGTATTCTCTTTCAGCGTTCCTTTTCCATTGTCTTCCATTCGTCTGCATAAGCCTACGAAGTCTAAAATGGTGAAACTAAACTTCCCTGTTTTGGGGTCAAGTCTTGTGCCTCGTCCAACCATTTGAATGTATTTGCCTACGGATTTTGTAAGCCCTGCAAATGCAATGTAACGCACACAAGGAATGTCAACGCCCGTGCTTAAAATATCCACAGAAGTAACTATGTATGGCTTTTGATAAGGTTTCTTAAACCAAGCTTTCAGCGTTTCGTTCAGTTCGTTGTTTTCTGAAATGACTGCTTCTGCGTAATAGGGTTTTTCTGAAAGATCTTTTTCAAAAACTTTGTTTACCGCTTTGGCTAATTCAATACAAT
Organism: Bacteroidales bacterium Bact_23; assembly: GCA_001603685.1. Lineage (GTDB taxonomy): Bacteria > Bacteroidota > Bacteroidia > Bacteroidales > Lentimicrobiaceae > Lentimicrobium. The sequence goes on along the minus strand of LUZO01000622.1, from coordinate 2,385 downwards.
GTGCCTGACTAACGCCAAACAGAATTACTTTCTCTCCGTATTGTGTGTTCTTTTTGAGTTCTTCGGCTATGCGTAAACAGTTTTCTTCTGAAATAAATTTGCGGTTGAGTTGCTCTAATTTCAGTTTCTTTTCTGCGCCTAATGCAATGGTATATTTTTCTTGTGGTTCTAAAACATGGTCAAATGAAATGCCACTTTCTTCGGCTTCTTGAATGAGTGAAGAAAGTAATTCAATGGGTTTGTAGGGTGCAAGGAAACCTTCGCTGATTCCCCGTTCCATATCAAACTGAAAATCGGGTTCGCCTGTTTCGCAACCAAATAATTTGTAGGTGTCAATGATTGCCAAATCTTCTTCGTCCACATCTGTTCCTTCTTTGGGTGTGGCAATTCTTGGTGTGGCAGTTAAACCTACTCTGGGACAAAGAAAATGGTCGAAGATTAGTTTTCTGTTTACGTTAATGCTTCTGTGGCATTCGTCCACAATGATTAAATCATAAAAATTGGAGGGTAAATCACTGTGAATTAACTCCAAGGTATCAATAACCACCACGTGAATACTGGCGTGTTTTCTTGCTCGGAAATTGGAAGTAGTTATCCAACTGCTTGTGTGTTCTCTACTAATTAAGGCAAAGCCATCATCAACCGATTGTTTGGCTAACATTCGTCTGTCCACTACAAACAAAATGCGTTTACACAAGCCACTTCCCAACAAGGCTTTTACCATTGCAACCGCTGTTCGGGTTTTACCCAAACCTGTTGCCATATGGATAAGCATTTTTTGTTTTCCTGCTTTGTAGCTTTCTATGATTGTGCGAATACATTGCAGTTGGTAATAGCGTTCTTTGCCTATACTTGGATCGAAACCGCCTGCAATGGTGGTGTCAATGGTAATTTCTTTGTTGGAAGCGATTTTTTTCTGCTGTTCAACTTTGAGCTTCATTTCTTCCAAGCTCATAAAGTTGGTTACCTGCTTAAATTCTCCTGCATCTAAACCTTTCCAAGCATTGTCGTAAAACAAAATGCGTTCGGCACTGCAAGCGTAGAGAAAACGTGGTTTAAGCAAATGCGTAACTACGGTACGCAACTTCAATAAGTCTTTATTTTCTTTGTCCAGATTGTTTTCTATAACAGCTAATACTTCTCCGTTTAAATCTTGCAATACAATATCGGGACGAATGTTTTTAAGATTGCCGTAATCTTTTTTCAGATTTTCTGAAATATCGTATGTCTGTTGATACAATAAAGTATCGCCCACTTTCCAGCCGTACTCATTTACTAATCGTTGAATGATTGGCAAATCGGTAGAAGTGGCTTCGTTAATTTTCTTGCTCATCTTCTACTAATTCGTTTTCAGGTTCAACAAATTCTACTCCCCAAACATCTGCCAATATTTGGTTGATTTTCTTTTGAGCTTCGGTTTTTAAGTTCGAAAGCGATTTCAGTACGGAAAGGTCTTTACCAATCTTTTCAACAATTTCTCTTTGTATATTTAGGTCAGGCAATGGAATTCTTGATTGTCGAATTTCAGTTAAATGAAGGTTACCAACACCGCCATCTTTTTTAGTTCTTTTAATGAATTGTGATTGTAAAACTTCACTTCTTAGAGCATACATTAAATATTCAGGGTCAATTAATTCCGTTTTGGGTCTTAACAATGCAAGACTAACATAGATACTAAATTCAAAGTCTAATTTCGGTACAATTTTACATTTCCCTATTGTTCCATTTTTTGATAACAGAACATCATTCTCTTGGGGCAAAATACGCTTCTTTAATTCATTGTGTTCTTCTTGTGAAATGTACATAACATCAGAAAAGTCTATCGGACCGAATTCATCAGCAACATTAGTTGCTGACAAAAAATGTATCCCTTTATCAACATAACTGGGGGTTTGATGTGTGCCATCTGTAATAATATGGCAAACATCACTTAATAAAGGAAGATTTGTACTAGTAAATAAACTATTGTCAATCTCTATATTCTTCAACACCAAATCCGCCCCTTCAATAATAGCTTTTTGTTTTTCAATTTGAGCAACAATGGCGTTTTGTTCGTCAAGGGAAGGCAAGGGGATTTCTAATGACATTAAAAAGACTGCACCTTGTTCATTTTTAATTCCCCCATTTTTTATTTCATTCACTCTGTCTTGCAGTTGTTTACTTCTTAATGCAATGACTAAGTATTCTGGATTGATTTGTGTTTTGTCAATTTCATAGACTTGATAATGAGTTGAACAAACTAATTTTCTATCAGCCAAAGCCAATGCCCCTTGATGAACATTAATTTTTGAAGTAACCAAATCTCCTTTATCTGCTTGATATAAATCCATCCCAGTTTCTTTTTCTTCTCTGAAATGACTTCTACCTGTCTCTTATACACATCTG
>LUZO01000621.1 GCA_001603685.1 Bacteroidales bacterium Bact_23 | reverse complement strand
GTTCTCAACGGTGGGTAGATTTATTACACTAGTTAATATTGGCTTGATATACTCACCAAGCTGGAAAGCCGGAACTATTTTTATCAGCTCATTCCCTTGTAAAAGATTGGCATCAACTGGGAATAAACAGTCGTTTGAAAGTGCTTTTAAACCAGTCTGGCTTCCATTCTTCTTGTTGATCAGTAAATGGAATCTTGAATCGGCAATCCTAATATCGGTCACACTAAATTCGTTATTTTCAGTAGTAGCGAATGGATAGGCCTTATTGAGTGATCTGCTTGTTAAATCATTCATTAATTTTTCGTAGCCGTATAATATAACATCATTGTAATCGAGATTGTATTCATCTAAATCTATACTGTAATAATCATATATACCCTTACTGTCGATAATATACCTTTTGTTCGAGAATCCTTCATAAAATGAAATCTTTTCGTTGATTCTGGTAAATGGAGATCCACTTCTTATTATATAGGTTATCGGCTGTTTAAACTCTTTTCTTATTATATCATTTCTACTTCGTGAAAAGTAAAATAACCGATAGTCAGTTGTGGAATTATAAAACACAACAATGTCTTTGGAAATGTTTATAAAATTGTGGACTGCTTTTATTTCAGGCGGAAGAATGTATTGCCCAAAAAATTGTCCATCATGTGAGTATTGATAAACCACACCTGTTTTAAACATTACATCAATGGTGTTATCGAAGTCGTTAAGATCGAAATCATTTATCTGTAGATATTCACCCGGACCTTTTCCTCTTTTGTCAAGTGTTCTGATATAATTTCCTTGTGTATCGAAAGACGAAATTGTGTGAGTGAGAATGTCCTGAATGAAGAATAAATCATTTTTAAGCATCACTTTGCCTATTTTCCCTATAATAGGCGCATTCCTTGAATCTAACGGTATTACTTCAACCGATTCAAATATGGATTCCAATGGAAGTTGTTGATTGTAATCTGAAAATGAAAATTTATAGTGGGTTTCATTTAGCACAGATTTTTC
>LUZO01000620.1 GCA_001603685.1 Bacteroidales bacterium Bact_23 | reverse complement strand
TGCCAGGCCATATCTATCCTGTTTATTTACAAAATTTTAGCAGTTTGATAATTTTATTTTTATCCTTAAACAATTATTGTAAATTTGCACCCTCTTATAAAAAACTAAAAAAATGGCTTTAATCGGAGACATTCGTAAACGTTCAGGATTACTCGTTATTGTTGTTGGTCTGGCACTGGCTGCCTTTATTCTGGGCGACCTCTTGTCCGGAAAACAACCCGGGCGGGGCGCCAATATTATTGGAAAGGTAAACGGCGAGCAGATTCTGGCAACTGATTTTAATTACCAGGTTGATGAAAACATTGAAGCAAGAAAGGCCAATACAGGCAATGAAAATGTTTCATCGGATGAACAATTCCAGATCAGGCAATCAACCTGGGATCAGATTGTTAATGAGGCTCTGCTGTTAGGTGAAACCAGCCGGCTTGGACTAGCCGTTTCAACACAGGAGCTCGACGATCAGATCAGGGGTAAGAATCCACACACATATATTCAGCAGAGCTTCCGCGATCCTGAAACAGGGGTTTTCGACCCGGCAAATGTGATGAATTTCCTTCAGAACCTTGATAATGTTGATCCTCAGATGAGGCAGCGCTATCTTACCATCGAAAAGGCTATTAAGGAAGACAGGCTGAATACCAAATACCGTAACCTGGTAGCCAGGGGATTCTATGTTCCGTCAGCATTTGCAAAACGCGACTACGAAGCGCGTAACACCAAAATCAGGGCAAGATACTACTCATTACCCTACACCAGTCTGGCTGATAGCGCAGTTACCCTTACCGATGCTGATTACGAAAAATACTACAGGGAGAATAAACAGAGATATCAGCAGGAAGCATCACGCAACATTGAGTTTGTTGCTTTCGATATTCTTCCTTCGCAGGACGACCGCAACAAAATCGGCGCAGAAGCACAGAAACTGTATGAAGAGTTTGTAACTGTTGAAAATGTGCCTTCTTTTGTCAATGCTACTTCCGACAGGCGCTACGACAGCACCTGGATGAAGAGGGGTTCACTGGCCTATCAGCTCGATTCAATGATGTTCAATTCACCGGTTGGTACCACATTCGGCCCCTATATTGAGAATGAAGCGTACAAAATGGCAAGGCTGGTGGATGTTCAGTTCCGCTCCGACTCACTGAAGGCAAGCCACATTCTGATAACCTACAAGGGAACCAATGTAAACCCTGAAACCCAGCTCACAAAAGAGCAGGCGAAAGCAAAAGCCGACAGCATTCTGAATGTGGTAAAAGCCAAACCCGCCATGTTCGATGAGCTTGCTTCAACAATCAACGACGATAGGGTTGCTGGCGAATCCAAAGGTGACCTTAACTGGTTTGCCGACGGTATGATGGTTCCGCCATTCAACAATGCTGTAATGAACGGCAAGGTTGGTGAGATCACCAGCGTTGAAACCCAGTTTGGATTCCATATCATTAAGATTACCGGAAAAACAACCCCCAGCAAAAAAGTCCGCGTTGCTTTCGTTGAACTGGCCATTGAGCCCAGCTCAAGGACCATGCAGGATATCTATTCGCAGGCCAGCCAGTTTGCCAATGAAGCGAAAAATGCCGAAGGATTCGATAAGCTGATTGATGAAAAGGGCTACACAAAGCGTCTGGCTGAGCGCATCAGCAAGGAACAGAATACCCTTCCGGGCGTTAAACAGGCCAGGGAAGTTGTAAGATGGGCATTCGACAGCAAGCGTAAAACCGGCGATATCTCTCCCGTATTCGATCTTGATGGAAAATATCTGGTTGCCAAGCTCACCGATATCCGCGAAAAGGGAATTCCCTCGCTGGATCAGTTGAAGGATTTCATTGAGCCGCTTGTACTCCGTGAGAAGAAAGCAGAAACACTGATAGCAGAAGTTGATAAGGAGATAAAATCGCAGGCCGACATTAACATGGGTTACCGTGCCCTGGGTATGCGGGCCGATACCAATGATGTGGCTTTTGGCGCTTCGAATCTGCCGGGATACGGCATTGAAGGCGGAATAATCGGTAAGCTCTTTTCTCTCAAACCCGGAGAGATGTCGAAAGCAACCAAAGGAAATCAGGGCGTATTCGTTGTTGTAAACGATGAACTGATTCCGGCTCCTCCCAAGGATGATTATACCTCAGAAAAACGAATGATTCAGAATGCATTCCGTACCCGCTCGCAGAGAGAAGCCATGGAGGCCCTGAAACAAAGATCAAATATTGAAGATAACCGTTTGATGTTCTACTAATTAACGGTAAAAGAGTAATGAAAAGGCTGTCTGAACGGACAGCCTTTTTAGTTTGACGGCCGTGAATGACTGCTATAATAAGCGGAGTAAGCGCTGAATGGCTGCTTATACCGATTGGAAAAATATAATAGACCAATTATCGCTTTGCTCAATTGGTCGAAATATTATAACCATCGGCATTAACGATTGTAA
>LUZO01000619.1 GCA_001603685.1 Bacteroidales bacterium Bact_23 | reverse complement strand
GTGTATAAGAGACAGCCCATCCCTCGCTCGAATCGAAACGGAGACTTGGCTCGCATCGCAGCGAACTGCATTGCGGCAGCAGCTCTGCAAGCGGCAGCATCATGGCAGGCGGCATTGCTGCGGGTACTTGTCCAAATAAAAACCCGAGGTGAATATCACGATGAACCCCATTACCGAGATCGACTGGAACGAGGTTTGGATCGATCAGATGAAGAGGAGCCGGGAAGTGAGCACCGCCCGCGACTGCGCCCGAATCTGGGAGAGCCGGGAGAGCGCCATCAAGTTCTGGAACATGTCAAAAGAGAACAGCCATCGCGTCGAGAGGACGATCGCGGGAACTGCGATCACCCCCAACTCAAGGGTCCTGGACATCGGGGCCGGCCCCGGAACCCTGGCCATCCCCTTCGCTCAGCGAGTCGCTCACGTCACCGCCGTCGAGCCCGCCGAGGGGATGGTCTCGGTCCTCAGAGAGAAGATGGCCGAGGTGGGGGTCAGCGACATCGACGTGGTCCAGAAGCGGTGGGAGGACGTGGATGTCGCCGACGACCTGGACCCGCCCTACGATGTGGTTATCGCCTCCTTCTCCCTGGGGATGCCCGACATCCGGGCGGCGATCGAGAAGATGATCGCCTCCGCCGCACAAGGCGGGCACATCTACCTCTACCACTTCGCCGGAGAGACCCACTGGGACCGGGACTGCCGGGACCTCTGGCCGAGGCTCCACGGCGTGGACTACCAACCCGGCCCCAAGGCCGACGTCCTCTACAACGTCCTCTATCAGATGGGGATCTACCCCCACGTGAGCACCTTCCAGCTCCAGCACAGCCAGCGATTCGCCAACAAGGAGGAGGCGATGGAGCACTTCCGCCACCAGTACCACATATCGACGCCGGAGCAGGAGGCGATCGTCCGGGATCACCTGGGCCGGGTTCTAAAGGAGGAGAACGGGGGCTTCTGCCTCCCTGCGTCCTCGATCAGGGTCAAGATCTGGTGGGAAACGGGGTCGGAAGATGATGGAATGGATAAGAGCTGACTGAACGGCGCATGAATGGGGAGAGGAGCAAGGGGCGCTCTCTAGGCTTTCTCCAACAGGGGCCTCCATCTCTCTCTGGTACCTCATATCGCTATCCCGTCCTCCTTTACGCTCAGGAGAAAAGGAGTGCTGTACTCCTGGAAGATCTTCGAGGGATAGACGATGGCCGAGATCACCAAGTCGTGCCGCAGGGAGTATTCCGCGATCAGATCGTCTATCCGATCGGTCTCCGCCCGGCTCAGCTCCCTGTCCGCGAGGATCACCAGGTCCACGTCTGAGGACGCCGAGTAGTCCCCTCTAGAATAGGAGCCGAAGAGGAGGAGCTGGACCAGATTATCTCCCAGCGTCTCTTTCATCTCGGCCTTCAGCTCTTCGAGGAGCTTCAGGACTGCCTCGCGGTCCAATCTTTCAATCCTCCAATCCGGCGTTTTGGTCTGCAGGCACCATTCGAAACTCGCCGAAACTGCATCCCTATTTTGATCGCCGCTGAAGTAAATATATTTACAGATGCTACCCTTCCATCTTCGCATCTTTTCTTCACCTTTCAGACCACGCGCCCTGAAGGTGAGGGGATACACTGGCAGGAGCTGCGCCGAGAATAGGACGAAGGATTCCCAACGTTCGGCGGGCTCATCACAAGCCTCCAGTAGGCACTGCTACGGCCAGTGGAGGTGTGACGCTGGACTCGCGGGGAATCAGGCGGGGGCGAGCTTGATCAGCCAGGCGTCATCACCTCCCGCACCAAAGGATCGCGTCTCTCCTGCCAGGATGTAACCGCCATCGAATGTAAGCTGGACTGAATTAGCTCCGTCACTGTCCGCTCCTCCGAACGTCCTGTTCCAAAGTTCATTTCCCTCTGAATCGGTCTTGATTAGCCAGGCGTCTCTTCTCCCGGAACCGAACGAATACGTATCGCCAGCTAAGACAGTGCCGCCGTCGGGAGTCGGCTGGGCAGAGACTGCAACGTCATCGTGAGCTCCCCCAAAAGTCTTGTTCCAGAGTTCGTTTCCCTCTGAGTCAGTCTTGATTAACCAGGCGTCTCTTCCCCCTGAACTATAAGAAATAGTTGATCCTGCCAGAACGTAGCCGCCATCGACCATGAGCTTGACCGAACTAACCTCATCCCCTCTTGCTTTGCCAAACGTCTTGTTCCATAATTCGTTGCCCTCCGAATCGGTCTTGATCAACCAAGCAATACCATCATAAATCCTGTTTCCTGCGAGGATGTATCCGCCATCATTTGTAGTCTGAACTGAACTCCCATAATTATGACCATACCCTACTCCGAATTTCTTGTACCAGATTTCGTCTCCAGTTGAATTAGTCTTAATCAGAAAAGCCACATCATTACCAGAAGCGAAACCTGGATATAAGGAGCCTATCAGGATATATCCGTCATCTAGAGTAGGCATGAAACTCTTAATTCCACCACGGTATCCTCCACCGAAGTACTTACTCCAGATTTCGTTGCCCACTGAATCGGTCTTGATCATCCAGTCGTTGAAGTAGCCAACGTGATAGGGCTGTGTATATCCTGCTAGAATGTAGCCGCCGTCGCTAGTCTGCTGGGCCGAATTGGCCACAAAATAATGATCTGATATGTCTCCGTCATAATACAAGTCATCAAAAATAGTCTTTTCACCGTAGAAGCTTCTGTTCCACAGCTCATTTCCACAGGAATCGGTTTTTATCAGCCAGGCAATTTGCCAGTTGTCTTTGCTCGCAGCACCTTTAGCATCCTTAGACACAGTGTTGCCGGCTATAATGTAGCCACCATCAGAGGTCGGTTGGATTGAAGTGGCCAGATCCGTATATGGCCCTCCAAAGGTTACGTTCCACTCTTCTAAAGGAGCCTGAGACAATTCCTTGTCGGTTGCAATTCCACTTATATCTACTTCCACCGGCTCGAAACTGACCGGCTGGTAATTGGTATTCGAATTCCTTTCGTCGTTCCAGTTGCCGGCATTGTCGACCACGTGCACGCCGTACCAGTACGTGCCAGGGGCGGGGGGCGAATCTGTAAACGAGCCCGAGAGGGGGCCGGTCTCGCCCGACAGTGTGTTTCTCTTCGGGACGATCTCCTGCCAGTCGCTCGTTTCATTCTTACGCCAAAGCTCTGCCTGCTTTAGACCTGAGCCGCCGTTGTCTAATACTGTATAGTCGATGGTAAAAGACTCTCCGAATTTCAAGCTTTGAGGCGTAACCTGGAAGGATTGAACAGTTGGATGGGAATTATCCAACCATGACAATCCTCTGCCATCTATGACAGATATTATCATATCGGCATACCTTTTCGCACCTTTTCTGTTTGGATGAGCAATAGGATTAATTCTGTTTTGAAAGTTGTTAATTAGATCTAGATCCAAAGGATTTAGATCCAAAGCATATGTCTTTTCGACCAACTCAGCTCGTTCTTGATATTGGAAATCATTTGTCTTAAAATCGCGATTCAATTCCCATAAAAACGAATTACTCGCACGATAACTATTCTTTCTCTCAAACAAAGGATCGATAAACTTTATGCGGTTTTGGCCTTTATCTGTATCATTAACAGCTTTTTTTAGACTATCATAAGAAGCAGTATAAAATGTATCCGAATTTGTTCTTAACTTTGCATCTTGTGTAACTAGATTAATGGCATTATTATATGTCCCCTCCAATAGATACCATGCAGCTTCTACTTTAGCAGCAGTAGGATTAGCTATTGCTGAAATCAAAACATACTCGCTTTGAGATATCGTTTTTTCGGATGTCAATGCAAGTGCCCCAGCAACAGCTCTATCTTGAATTTCCACTTTGCTCTCCTCAGTGATTATAGGATAATAGCCAGTAACTATGATTTTAGCATCAGTCTCATCCAATAGGTAAGTAAGTAAATTCGCCATAGGATCTTTGATAGATTCAGAGAGTGATTTTATAGTCTCCACGGGCGTATTTGCATCCATTATGTTCTGGATACCTACATCATTTATCCCACCAGATACCAAAATAAGATCTACATCATCCTTATTTTTGATGCTTCTTGCCTGATCCATTAACGTAGGAGATCCACTATTAAGGTTAGGGTCGATAGAATCACCTGATTCCCCAGTTATAGTAGCTCCAGAATGTGCATAAACTGTCACCTCAACGGGCATATTCAGTTTCTCTTGAAGCCAATCGGCCACAAGATAATGATATTTATTTTTCTTATTTAGCCCATTGCCCCATGCCTGTCTCTTATACACATCTCCGAGCCCAC
>LUZO01000618.1 GCA_001603685.1 Bacteroidales bacterium Bact_23 | reverse complement strand
GGGTTAATCTCTGCATTGAATAATAATAATTCGTATATTTGTTCAGAGACCCTGGCGGACTCTCTCGAGCATGTAGTTTCGATTTCACCTGAGAAACGCATTGTTGTTGAACTCGCCGATGACCTGCAGGCAGCCATAAGCGTTGAGCGTTTAAGCTGAAAGCAGACAACAGAACTATGAACCTAAAACTACCAAGGCCATGAAAAAGCAAGAGATTCGGGAAGAAAATGTAAAAACCCGGTATTCCGATGAAGAACTGGAGGAATTCCGCCAGATTATTCTTATAAAACTCGAAAAGGCCCGCAAAGACCTTAAATTGCTGACAGAAGCCTTTTCAAACAGCAACGAACACGACATCAGCGATACCTCTCCCACATTTAAGGTACTTGAAGAGGGATACCAGGTAAATTCAAAAGAGGAGAACAGCAAGCTGGCTGCCCGTCAGGACAAATTCATAAAATCGCTTGAAAATGCACTGATCCGTATCGAAAACAAGACCTACGGCGTGTGCAGGGTTACCGGCAAGCTGATTTCGAAAGAGCGCCTGCGCATTGTTCCGCACGCCACCCTGAGCATTGAGGCCAAATTGAATCAGCCCCAGTAAGCTGTACGCTGAATGCAAACCGGCTCATATTACCGGAATATCACCTGTTTACAACCCGGCTGCCCGATTTATGCCGGGTTTGTTCTATTCTGCATGAAAATCAGATAAAGCCTTGAAGAAATCGCTAATCATTGTCGGGGTCATTCTCCTTATCGACCAGACAGTTAAATTCTGGATAAAAACCAATATGACCCTTGGCCAGGAGTTCCATATCATGGGGAACTGGTTTATTATTCACTTTACCGAAAATCCGGGGATGGCCTTCGGATTCGAGTTTTCCGGCAACAACGGGAAACTTGTTCTGAGCATCTTCAGGCTTGTTGCCATTGCGGGAATCTTTTACTACATCTACAAAGTCACCCGAAAAAAAATCCCCGCAGGCCTGCTTGTAAGCCTTTCGCTGGTGCTGGCCGGCGCTATGGGAAATATGATCGACAGCGCTTTCTACGGAATGATTTTTAGCAGTAGCAACTATTTTGAGGTAGCCCGCTTCATGCCCGCCGAAGGCGGATATGCACCCTTCCTGCACGGGAAAGTGGTGGATATGCTCTACTTCCCGATTATTGAAGGCTTCTACCCGTCGTGGGTTCCTTTGCTTGGCGGCAAGGATTTCATCTTCTTCAGGCCGGTATTCAACATTGCCGACTCATCCATAACCATCGGCATTCTGATGCTGATACTTTTCCAGAGGAAATTTTTCAGCCAGGATCAGTGGCTCGCTGCCGAAACCATTGCCGGCTCAACCGGTGAGCCGGAAGCTGACAACGCCACGGCAACCGATTCGGAATTCGCATACAATACTGCTGCTGACACCCCCGAAACCCCCGGCCCCGAAAGCATTGAACCGGAAACCGGAACTGAGGTATAACCGAAATTCTATTACCTCCTACCTCACTTTGCCTCCGCCTTCGAGGGCTTCGACAAAAAGCTCAGCCACCGTCAGGCATCGGCAAGAACCTCAGGCATCAACTGTTAATTTAGAAATTTGACATTAGAAATTAGAAATTAGACCTTTTCTTACTTCTTACCTCTTACCTCCTACCTCACTTTGCCTCCGCCTTCGAGGGCTTCGACAAAATGCTCAGCCACCGTCAGGCATCGGCAAGAACCTCAGGCATCAATTGTTAATTTAGAAATTTGACATTAGAAATTAGACCTTTTCTTACTTCTTACCTCCTACTTCTTACCTCCTACCTCACTTTGCCTCCGCCTTCGAGGGCTTCGACAAAAAGCTCAGCCACCGTCAGGCATCGGCAAGAACCTCAGGCATCGGCAAGAACCTCAGGCATCAACTGTTAATTTAGAAATTTGACATTAGAAATTAGACCTTTTCTTACCTCTTACCTCTTACTTCCTACTCGGCCGCGGCGGACTACTTCCTCCAGAACGACGACGAAAAAAGAATCAGAACGGTAAACAGCTCAAGTCGTCCCAGCATCATCAGAAACGAAAGAATCCATTTTCCCGGGGCCGGGATAACGCTGAAATTGAGCACCGGGCCTACAATTCCGAGGCCGGGGCCGATATTTCCCAGGCTGGTGGCTACGGCTCCCACCGCCGATTCGAACTCCAGACCAAGTGCCGACATTACCAGCGAGCCGAAAGCAAAGGTGATCATATAGATCAGGAAGAAGGCCAGCACATTATAGACGATATCCTGTGAAAGCGGTTTTCCGTTCAGCCGCACGGGGAGTACGGCCTGGGGATGAACAATGCGCTTCAGTTCCAGGCGGCTGTTCTTGAAAAGCAGCAGTATCCTTACCACCTTTATTCCGCCGCCCGTTGAGCCGGCGCATCCGCCCACAAACATCAGCAGGAAAATCAGCAGCCAGGCATAGAACGGCCAGAGCAGGTAATCGCTGGTAATAAAACCGGTTGTGGTAATGACGGAAACCACCTGAAACAACGAGTCGCGGAAGGCAATGCCGGGATTGCGGTGCTGAACGAACACCAGCCCGGCCATAATCAGAACGGTGGAAATTAACACCACCAGTGTGTAGGTTCTCAGCTCTTCGTTATGAAATACCTTGCCGAATTGCCGTTTGAATACAAAATAGTGGAGGGTAAACGAAATACCCGACAGATACATAAAAATGATAATTACATACTGAATATATGGCGAAAATCCGGCAACGGAGTCATTGCGGGTCGAAAATCCGCCGGTTGCCAGGGTTCCGAAGGCATGGCAAAGGCTTTCGAACAGATTCATGCCGCCCAGCATCAGCAGAATGGTTTGTACCAGGGTCAGGAAAACATAAATAATCCATAAACTCTTGGCGGTCTGGGTAATGCGTGGATGCAGCTTATCGGGAATCAGGCCCGGCACCTCGGCAATAAACAACTGCATACCACCAATACCAAGGATGGGGAGAATAGTGAGCGAAAGGACGATAATTCCCATACCTCCAATCCAGTGGGTCATACTTCGCCAGAAAAGAATCCCTTTCGGAAGGGCTTCAATATCGTTGAAAATGGTGGAGCCGGTGGTGGTAAAGCCCGACATGGTTTCAAAAAACGCATCGGTATAACTCGAAGTTGTTCCGGCAAGAATAAAGGGCAGCGCTCCGAAAAGGGAGATAACCACCCAGGTAAGCGTTACAATGATATAGCCCTCGCGCTTGCCAATGGAACTCTGGTCAAGCTTCTTGTTGAAAGTCCATAAAAGCAGGCCTATCAGTGCTGTGCCTGTGCCGGAAACCAGCAGGGGGAAAAAGTCGTGACTGGGATCGAACAGGCGGAGGTTACTGAAGAAGCCCGGGTCGTACCATGCCGAGAATCCGAGGCAACTCAGCATAAACAATCCTTCGATCACCAGTAGCAGGCCAATGATCTTTTTTATGGCACTCAGATTTATACTGGTTCTACCGGCCATGATTCAGTGTATGTGGATTTCTTAAAAGTAACAATTTTTTCAATGGAACAGCGCCTGAACCTTGCCGATTGCGTTGGGCAGGGCAAACACCACCACTTTATCGCCTTCCTGTATCTGAAAATCACCAATTGCAATAAAACTTTGCATCCCCCTGACAATCCCTCCGATAATGCTTCCTTTGGGGATATCCACATTCCTGATGGGCGTTTTGGTAATCAAGGCGCCCGGTTTCACTACAAACTCAAGCACTTCGGCATCAACACCGCTGAGGCATTTGCTTGATGAAACCTCGGCCTCCATCGTAAAACGAACGATGTAGGATGCCGTAATCAGTTTTTTATTGATGATGGTTTCTATTCCAATGCTTTGCGATATTCCGATATAATCGATGTTTTCCACCAGGGGAATAACCCGCTTTACGCCAAAGCGTGCGGCAAGCAGGCAGGTAAGGATGTTGGTCTCATAATCGTTGGTAACTGCAATAAAGGCATCCATATTCTTGATTCCTTCATCTTCGAGCAAATCAACATCTCGTGCATCGGCATTGATGATCAGGGTATGTTCCAACTGTTCGGTCAGCTCCAGGCATCTCTCCCGGTCAATCTCAATCAGCTTTACATTCATGTCGCGTTCCATACGGCGAGCCGCCTTGCTGCCGATGCGCCCTCCGCCCACTATCATCACATTGCGGATCTCCACGCGCTCCTTTCCGCCCAGCCTGAGCAGCTCGTCCATTCCTTCGGGTTTGGTAATCACATAGGCCAGGTCGTGCAGTTTAAACACATCGTCGCCCTTGGGTATGATGGTTTTGTTATGGCGGTGAATGGCCACGGCCCTGAAGTTGAGTTTGGGGTTTTCGTGCGCAACCTGATTCAGGGTTTTATTGATGACCAGCGCTTTTTCATCCAGTTTTATCAGAAAGAGCGAAAGTTTCCCTTCCGAGAAATCGAAAACTTCGGTTGCCGCAGTCTGGCTAAGCAGCTTGATGATCTCTCTGGAAGCAATCCGTTCTGGGCAAACCATGGCATCGATTCCAAGCGAACGCATAATCTCGCGGTTTTCGATGGTGAGGTATTCGGTGTTGGTGATGCGGGCAATGGTACGGCGGGCGCCAAGCTTTTTCCCGATTACACAGGTGGTGATGTTGATTTTCTCATCATGCACAACCGCAATCAGCAGGTCGGTATTTCTGACATTTGCCTGCTCCAGTATACTGATGGAAGTAGAATCGCCGGCGATGGTCATCAGATCGGTATGCGACCCGATCATTTTTAACAACTCCTCATGAGGGTCAACCACCGTAATGTTGTGGTTCTCTCCGGAAAGCATTTTGGCCAGGTGAAAGCCAACTTCTCCGTCGCCGGCTATTAAGATGTTCATCTTTGGGTATAAGTTGAAATATAACCCGCAAAGGTACTATTTTTCAATGCCTGTGGTCAATACATAAGCGAATAAAATTTGACAAATATTAAGGGTTAAACGGTAGTCAGAACCGGATGTCAGCGCCCGGACCACACCGAAGTGCGGTTTGGTTTAAGAATCTGAATGTAAGGAGTCGTTTATTTGAGCTTTTGTATTTTCTGCATCTGCGGGATCTCCGATTCGTAGCAAGAAAAAATAGCCACAAAGACGCGGAAACACAGAATCCCACTAAAAAAGATAAATGCCCTTTGTGTTTTTTTATCTGCTGCAGGCATGGCAGCAATAATTTATATTCCGAAATTGTATATTGTTGTTAATCAATTTATTAAATATAGT
>LUZO01000617.1 GCA_001603685.1 Bacteroidales bacterium Bact_23 | reverse complement strand
CGGTATAACGGCAAATATAAAGATTTATTGAGTATATTGTCAATTAAGCCGGGGGTACAAAGAATTAATTATAGTTTTGACATTTTATAATACAAACGCCTACTCTATTGGCATTCTGCACATTAACATAGTATTTATAATCGAATCGGATATTATTTCACTGAAAATCAATGACATATAATTCAAGATAGAATAAATGACATCCTCAATTTTGTCAAATCTTATTATTCTATTTGCATTCCGTTAATTCGATTTTGCAATTCCGTCAGCCTGGCTATTAACTCTTCGAAACTTAATGATTGCCCGTAAATCATATTGGTTCTCATTACCTCGTAATCCTCTTCCCATTTTTTTAATACGGAAACGGGTGGAATAAATCTGATTTGTGAAGGATGATGATTATCATAGTCAACGCCTGAGATAGCCGTAAACCGGCTACGATGTTTTACGATTGTGGAATATAGTCCGGGATTGCTAAAGGCTATTTCCGCATATTCAGTACGGCTCAACTTTTCAATATCATAAAGGTGTCTGCTTAGACGATCGACCCTCATTTTTTCAATCGGTTTTTGAAATTCCTCGTGCAGCAAAAAAATCTTCTCCCAAAATGTTCGTTCAGGGTTTACAAGCGGAATGGTAATCGGTTTATCAGTAAAAGGATTAGCCTGATAAATTTCAGAAACAAATGAACCGAAAGTTCTTTGTGTAAGAGGCTCTTTCAGTGAACGGCTACCTATTTCAACCAAAATACCCGGTTTCAGATAAGGGTCTTTCTCGGTTAATTTGTTGTAATAGATTTCTATAATCAAGGGATCCTGATCGTGATTTATCACTTCACTGGGCTTTACTTTTACATCATCGAAGCCTGTTTCCGAGAATCTGTTTTTAAGTTCGTCAGTAAATACTTCTGAAATAAATTGAAACGATCTTCTTTTTAATTTTTTGATATCACCTTTTGTGAGGTCGCCCGAAACCCCCAGGATCTCTCTGTCCAGGGCCAGATCAATATCTTCAGAAAATCGCTGTATTACATTCCAACCTTTACTCAGCGAAGTACCACCTTTGAAAACCAGAGCTTTGGCATATTTCATTGAGAAAATAACCGATAAAGTGTGTACAACCCACCAATCCTTTTCAGCAGCAGATGATGAAGGCAAGCCTATCTGCCTGCTTGTTTCGGCAAACAACCTGATTTTGGTTTCGTCCGGCAACTTAAACCATTCCTTTAAATGAGCGAATCTATTAATTGTCCGAAATTATTTTTCTAATCCATACCGGTGCAAGCTGAAGGTCATGCTGCAGATGTTTGGGGTTTTCATTTTTTAAAATTTCCTTAATCTGTCTTATCTCCCCGCTGGTTGCCTGTTCTTTACCGATAGCCCGCAATGCCTGAATTGCCAGTGTGCTGATCTCTCCAATACAGGCAAGATTTCTGGAACTTGCTTTTTTAAAGATAATGGTCTGTTTTCCAATCCTGATCTTTCGGGCGGAAGTATCGGAGTAAAAAACAATGTTTAGCGGCACCTGTGTAGTCAGGCCCAATTTAAACATTGCATAACTTCCAGTGGGAACAATTGTTGCTCTGTCTCTTTTTGCAATCGCAACAGCAATCTCGTCGATACCCGGAAAAACTTTTCCAATAATCTTATCAATGACGGGACGTACATAAATGCCATGTGCAACCCGTTCTATCTCACCCGACTTAACAAGGCGTTCCAACGCCTTATTTATCGATTTACTGCTGGCAATTTTACTAAAACTATCTGCAAAGAAAAGCGTTCCCCTTGGATTCCGCTTTATCTTATCCAATACAAGTTCTTCGATACTTTTTGACATTTCCATCATTGTATATTGTCGCAAATTTAGTAAATATTTGCGACAAGATATCATAGAGAATTAAAAATAGTTACCGCAAGATATCCTTTAATGGTC
>LUZO01000616.1 GCA_001603685.1 Bacteroidales bacterium Bact_23 | reverse complement strand
GGAGATGTGTATAAGAGACAGATTCAGTATATGTAAATATTACAAGCGAAAATATATTATGGATATATGACTCTTAGATGAAATGATAAGTGAAATTGACAAATGTGGAGTGCGGCCTGGTTTTTGTTTAACCGATACGCTGAATTCTGTTTTCGGGAGTTGTAATTCCACAAATTGTTTTTGTATGATCCGGCATAAAAGCTGTTTTTTTTTTGAATAATGTACCAATCCTGATAAAAGGATGTATCGTGCAGGGGTAAGAAATATACGGAATACCTGCAATTCCTGAAAAAACAGGGGTTACATCCCAAAAAATTAGGTATTAATACTTATGGCCAAATGTGCATTTTGTTTGTTAATTTGAAGTGAAATCAGGATGCTTTGAGGGTGTGAAGGTTTGATAAGGCGTTGTTGCTTGCGTTAGATAACATTTAAGGGTTAAGTCGCTGTAAATTAATTGATTGAATAAGGTAAACCTGTTGCTATGATTGTTTTTCTACGGCAATATTCTGGTGAAAAAGAACGGAAATCCGGCCTTGAAAGATGCCTGGCCGGTTGGGCCGGGTTTTGGTGTGATTGCCCCGTGGATTATAATCGGATGAATTGTTTATCTTAATCTCAATAAAAGTGGTAAATTTGACCAATATTTTAAGTACCTTAGCCTGAGCAATAGCATATGTCATTTTTATGCCTGCATAGTGTTATCTTTTGGAAAGATCATTGTTAATTGATATCTTGTCCCCTTGTTTCATTCGGGTTTGACGCAATACCTCAGGTGAACTGTATAAAAGAGGACAGGAAACAGAAAAATAGAGATTCTGCCGCGGCAGAAAACAAAAACATATCAGAAACGAAACCGGTAAACGAACCATAGCAATAGTGAATTCATCTGCAAATCACCGGCGAATATTCAGCGGCATAAGGCATTCCCTTATTGGGATATGGTTGGTATTGCTGTCGTTTGGAGCGGTGGGGCAGGTGAGTATGAATGCTACCGGCAGTTATTCCCAGGATTTTAATTCGCTGATTAATAGCGGCAGTGCTAACTGGGTGGATAATGGAACCATACAGGACTGGTACCTGCAACGAACCGGTAGTGGTAACGGATATGCAGCTGATAATGGATTGAATGCTACAGGTAATGCATACAGTTATGGTACAGGAACCGATACAGACAGAGCGCTTGGTGCTGTTGGATCAGGTAATTCTAATGCCGGTCACTTTGCCTGGGGATTGCTGCTTCAAAACTCTTCAACAAATAACATTACCGATTTCCGGGTGGCGTATACCGGCGAGCAATGGAGAAACGGCGGAAGTAACAGCCCGCAGACAGTCGGTTTTTATTACAGAATTTCCCCTACAGCAATAACTAATCTTACTCCCAATAACACTTCAGGATGGACAAATGTCCCTGCACTTAATTTTGTAAGTCCTGTGTATTCCAATACACCACCTACACCGCCTCAGTTGGATGGCAATAGTGCTGCAAACCGTGTGGTTTTCCCATCTACTCAGATTCCTTCCATAACCATTCCTCCCGGGTATTATATTATGATAAAATGGGATGACCCAGATCATCCCAATAGTGACCATGGAATGGCAATTGATGATTTAACGGTAAGCTGGGTAACTGACTGTAATGTGCCTGCAGTTCAGGCAAGCAATATTACAACGGCTGTACCGGGATTTCAGAATATAAATTTAGCATGGACAAATGGCAACGGTTCTGGCAGAATAGTGGTTATAAATACCGTAAATAATTTTTCAACCCCGGTAAACGGAGTTCCGCCGGTGGCCAATGCGGTGTATTCCGGCACCGGTGAGCAGGTGGTTTACAACGGGCAGGGGAATACCGTTAATGTAACGAATCTGGATCCATGCCGCACCTATTGGTTCAGGGTGTATGAGTATAACTGTGAAGGCAGCAGCATTATATACAATACCGGCTCAGCTACAGGTAATCCGGTAAGTATCTCTACCGGTTCTGAATCCTACACCCCCAACACCATTATTAGTGAAACTTTTGAAGGAACTGCATCATGGAACTATACATATACATCTACCATTGTTGGAGGAGGGGGCGGAGGAGTTAATATATTAGAAGTCAGAAATCTATATGGCTATAATGATACCAGGGGCCTGGTGAAATCGCATACGGAGGACAATAATGCAAATGAACTGGCTTCAAGGGCGACCATTGATTTTAATCAGGTGACCATACCTGCTAATTCAACAAACATCAGACTACTGATGAAAGTTGCATCATTAAATCAAAATGGTTCAATTACAGGTTCTTCTCTAGGGGCCGGGTGCGATAACGGAGATGATTTCCAGGTTAATATCCGGCTGAATGGCACGGGAGCCTATGCTACTGCCTTTATCATCAGAGGCTATGCCAATAAATTATTTGATTATGTTCCTCAGGTTTCCGGCCAGTTTGCCTGGAATGCGAATGAAATCTATGTCCAGGCTACCTATGCCAATGATTTTATCATCAATATTCCGGATGGTACCACTCGGGTGGATCTGCAGGTAATTGCCACCAATAACCGAACCAACGAAAACTGGTGTATTGATGATCTGGCACTGATTGCAGATGCTCCATCCACAAATGCAACTCCCCTTGTTTTTGCGATAACCGGTAATAACTCCTATTGTCAGGGAGGTACGGGAGTTGAAATTGGCCTGAGTGGCTCTCAAACAGGAGTTAGTTATCAATTATACCGTAACGGAACTCCTGTTGGAACTCCTGTGCCGGGTACGGGCAATGCCATTTCTTTCGGAAATCAAACGACAGCCGGCACTTATACGGTAATCGCCAGCAATGTTACTTATGTCTATTGTACTTCGGAAATGGATAATCCGTTAACAGTTACGGTTAATGCGTTACCGGAGGTAACCTGTCCCGATGACTTTTCTGTCTGTATAAACCAGACAGCAGTTCCTTTAACAGGTGGTAATCCAACAGGAGGTGCCTATTCAGGAACCGGTGTTTCAGGAAATAATTTCAATCCCGGTGTTGCGGGAGTCGGGACACATTTAATTACTTATACCTATGTGGATAATGAAGGCTGTGAGAATTCATGTGATTTTACAAT
>LUZO01000615.1 GCA_001603685.1 Bacteroidales bacterium Bact_23 | reverse complement strand
GTGTCATCCGTGTTCCATCAAAAAATATTTGTATTTTTAGCACACGGATAACGCAGATACAACTGATTTTTACGGATTCTTTATCCGTCCTGATTCGTCCAATCGGTGTCATCCGTGTTCCATCAAGAAATAATTGTATTTTTAGCACACGGATAACGCGGATTCAGCGGATTTTCACGGATTCTTTATCCGTCCTGATTCGTCCAATCGGTGTCATCCGTGTTCCATCAAAAAATAATTGTACTCCATCAAAATCTATCAACCATGAATGAACTGTTGCACCAGGAGCTGACTAGCAAAATTTTAAATTGCTTCTATAAAGTGTATAATACTCTCGGTTATGGCTTTCTTGAAAAAGTCTATGAAAACGCCATGATGATAGAACTTAGGAAAAATGGAATAAAAGCTCAGAACCAGCAACCGGTAAAAGTCTATTATGACGGAGAGCCCGTTGGGCTTTATTTTGCAGATATCGTCTCGGAGAATCTGATCATCCTGGAACTGAAAGCCAAAGAATTTATGGTGGAGGAAAATGAACCGCAGTTGGTAAACTATCTGAAAGCCACAGATAAAGAAGTTGGCTTGTTGCTAAATTTCGGCAAAAAACCTGAATTCAGAAGGAAAATATTGAGTCCACTCCGAAAAGTCGATAGGTCTGTTTTGGATGATTGAATTT
>LUZO01000614.1 GCA_001603685.1 Bacteroidales bacterium Bact_23 | reverse complement strand
CTTGTATACTATACGATTTCCACTATTGATTTATATCTAAAAAATAATCCGGAGGTAGAAGCAGATATCGTTGCAAATTCGGACAGCTTAGAACTCCTTGATTTAATTTGTGCAAATAAAATGAGAGCAATAGATAAAATCGAAAGAGATGAAAGCCTTGCTGGAGATGCAATTGGAAAGATTGCTGTGATTAATGATTGCCTTTTAAAAATGAAAGAGCGTAAGAATACATCTTACGATATGGTTGTAGATTTGGATATAACGTCTCCGCTTAGAACTGTAGACGATCTTGAAAGAGTTGTAGCAGTACAGGTGGAGAAAAAAGCAGATGTGACAACTACTGTCGCTACGGCGAGGAGAAATCCATATTTCAATCAGGTAAAAAGAACGGAGCATGGGGTTAAAAAGGTGATAGAATCAGCTTTCACAGCTCGACAACAGGCTCCAGTAATTTTTGACATGAATGCGTCTATCTATGCGTACAGGCCTGACTTTCTGGGAGAAGGAAAAGGTGTGCTAGATGGCTATTGTGAAATTGTAGAGATGTACGATACTGGTGTTCTTGATTTGGATCACGAAAACGACTTCACCCTAATGGAAGTAATAGCTAAATATTTGTTTGACAACAATGCTTCTTTTAAAGAGATTTATGAAAATATCTGATAAGGCGGTGCATCTATGAAGACAGTTGCTTTGATCCCAATCAAACTTATTTCCCAGAGATTGCCACACAAGAACATCCTGCCCATTGCTGGACATCCTTTGTGCTGGCATTTGTGTAACACCCTTAACCAGGTCAAGGGACTTGATGAGGTCTATGTATACTGCTCCGATCCTGCTGTGAAGCAGTACATCCCCTCCGAGACCAAGTTCCTTCAACGTCCGGCCTGGCTTGATGGTGATCTGGTGAAGGGGTTTGATATCTACCGTGAATTCATCAACACAATTGATGCAGATGTGTACGTGCTTGCCCACACGACATCTCCGTTTATCAAGGTATCATCCTGCCAAACCGCATTGGATAGCATCCTTGACGGAACGCATGATTCTGCCTTTTCTGCCGAGAAGATTCAGACTTTCGCATGGTATCAGGGAAAGCCTATTAATTATGATCTGAACGATGTTCCCCGCACACAGGACATGGAGCCTATTTGGGTTGAAACAAGCGCATTCTTCATGTTTAAGAAAGAAGTATTTACAGTGCATAATCGGCGGATAGGGTTCAATCCTTATATTCAGGAAGTCTCCGGCATTGAGGCTGTGGATATAGATGAGAAAAAAGATTATGACATGGCATGCATGTTAGCGAAGGCAGAAGGAATAGGAGAGGAAGAATGAGCAAGTTTATATTGATTGCTGGTCCTTGCGTGATCGAATCCGAAGAGAATGTGATGCTGATCGCAAAGAGCGTGAAGGAAATCGCTGAGCGTCTTGATCTGGATTATTATTTTAAAGCGTCTTTTGACAAGGCAAATCGCACGAGCATCGGTTCATACCGGGGGCCGGGCTTAGAAGAAGGATTGCGAATCCTGAAAAAGGTTAAGGATACCTACGGTTTGAAGATTTGTACGGACATTCATGAACCCTGGCAGGCGGAAAAGGCCGCAGAGGTGGCAGATATTATCCAGATCCCTGCATTTTTGTGCCGCCAGACGGATCTTCTTGTAGCAGCTGCAAAGACGGGGAAGTTGATCAATGTAAAAAAAGCTCAATTTCTTGCCCCATGGGACATGGGGAATGCTGTAAGGAAATTGGAGGAATCAGGGAATAGAAATATAATGCTTTGTGAGCGTGGAACTTCCTTTGGCTATAACACACTTGTGGTTGATATGACCGGTTTTATAGAGATGAAGAAGTTTGGCTATCCGGTAGTTATGGATGCAACACACAGCGTGCAAAAACCAGGTGGGAAAGGAAACGCAACCGGGGGAAATCGGGAATATGTTGAACCGTTAGCAAAAGCGGCAATCGCTGCAGGCGCTGACGCACTTTTCTTTGAAGTGCATCCGGATCCGGACAACGCACTTTCAGACGGACCAAACATGGTGAAGTTAGATGAATTTGAAGGGCTGCTTCAGCGGGTTATAAAAGTATATGATGCAGTTCATTGAGTAACCGGAGGAACAGATCATGGACAGACTGGCAGAAGGCAAAAGAGTATTTGACATTGAAATTGAAGCGTTGAAGAAAACAAGGGACGCACTTGATGAGACCTACATTCAGATATTGGATTTAATTACAAACTGTTCTGGGAAGGTCATTCTCACGGGGATGGGTAAACCGGGGCACATAGCGGCAAAGCTAGTAGCTACTTTTGCCAGTCTTGGAACGCCTGCATTTAGATTGCATCCTGCAGAGGCTATGCATGGAGATCTTGGCATGGTCTCTCCCAATGATGTTGTGATAGCCATCAGTTTCAGCGGAGAAAGTGATGAGATCGTCAGAATTCTTCCGAACATTAAGCTGATAGGCGCTACGCTCATTGCTGTAACGGGCAATGCAGCTTCAACTTTAGCAAAGGCAGCAGATGTAGTTCAGGTCCTTCCAAAGTTTGACGAAGCCTGCTACCTTGGCCTGGCTCCCACATCCAGCACAACTGCCGCACTCGTATATGGTGACTCCCTTGCTGTTGTTGCCAGTGGTGTATATGGCTTTAAGGATGAAAATTACGCCATGTTCCATCCGGCAGGGTCACTTGGTAAAAAACTGATCCTTAAGGTTGGAGATCTGATGTCAGAGGGTGAGAAGAACGCCAAGGTTCATATCAACGTCCCACTGAAGGACGCCATTATCGAGTTGAGCAAAAAGGGACTGGGCGCGGTAACCGTCGTTGATGATGGTAACAATATACTTGGCATTATCACTGATGGTGATCTAAGGCGTCAGCTTGAAAAAGGCGTAGATGTATATAGCCTTAAAGTCGAAGAGATCATGTACCCTAATCCAACAACAATCAGGAAAGATAATCTGGCGGTTGAAGCCTTAAAGGTGTTGAGAGAACGAAATATTTCTTGCCTGATTGTCGAAGAGGATAATAAGGCAGTTGGAACTATACGGTTGCAGGACATCATAGGAGTTGGAATCGTTGGGTAGGATAAAATATTTAGTAATTGACGTCGATGGTACTCTTACGGATGGGAAAATATATATGTCGCCGTCCGGAGAAGCAATGAAAGCTTTCAATATCAAAGATGGGTGCGGGATCCACGATCTATTAATT
>LUZO01000613.1 GCA_001603685.1 Bacteroidales bacterium Bact_23 | reverse complement strand
TCTTCGTACATAGTGCCGGGTTTTGGTTTTGGTATAATCTGTAAAACTAATGAAAAATGAAATACAACGAAATGAATGGTTTATTTGTTTGGCCGAAAATCTCAAAAGTTGAAGTTATCAGTTTGGTGAATCATTCAAACAAATCAGCTATAAAAGAAGCTGCATAATTCAACCTGATTCAAAACTTTTAAAAATTTACTGTGTTTAATGTTGGATAATTCACCGGTTTAAACCGCCGGCTTTTCAACTCCTGCAAAATGAATGACAATGAAAACCGGCCCTACAGCATTCTGATTGCTGACGACCATCAGATTTTTATTGACGGGCTGAAAGCTTTGCTTAAAAAGGAGAAGCATCTCCAGCTTTCCGGCGAAGTTTGCAACGGAAGGGTGGCGCTTGATATGATCATCAAAAACCAGCCCGACCTGCTGATAACCGACATCAATATGCCCGGTCTTACCGGAGTGGAGCTGACCAGAGAGGTAAAAAGCCGTTTCCCGGAGGTGAAGGTTCTGGTGCTCTCCATGTTCAACGACCGCGACATTGTATCCGATATCCTGATGTCGGAAGCCGAAGGATATATCCTGAAGAGCGCCGGAAAACAGGAGCTGATCAATGCCATAAACCGGATACTGGACAACAGCACCTACTACTGCAATGAGGTGACAAACATCATGCTCTCGAGGGTGAGAAAGCAGAAAATGATTGAGAAAAATACGGCAACCCTTACCCCAAGGGAGATTGAAATCATAAAGCTCATCATGGAGGAATACTCAAGCGAGGAGATTGCCGAAAAACTGTTTATCAGCAAGCGAACCGTGGATACCCACCGAAAAAACATTATCCACAAAACCAATACCCGCACCCTGGTGGGACTGATTATGTTTGCCATTGAAAACAACCTGGTGGAGATTCATCAGTAACATTACGGATGAAAAGTACCTAATTCTCAGGATGGATTTTTGAAGTTTTGAATATTAGCTTTGTATTAAAACAAAGCTATGAACAACCTGCAGACTCTTTCACGGATCACACCTCGCGAAAAAGAGATTCTTGGCCTGGTTGCCCGCGACTACAGCACTCCCGAAATTGCGGGAATCCTTGGCATAAGCATCCGCACCGTTGAAACCCACCGGAAAAACATCATTAAAAAGGTGAACAACAAATCGCTGTCGGCGCTTACCAGGTATGCCATCGTACTTGGCCTGCTCGACGACTTTGTTTATCTGCCCTCCCGGAAAAACCGCCATACCGGTCCAATCCCGAACCGTTACCCCAATGAACCCAAAAATTGAATATACCGACATATAGGGATATAAAATACACGATTCTCGGTATGGTTTTCTCATATCTGCTGAAATAACTTTGTACTTGCGAAACTGAAGGATATAACAAACCAAAAAAAATCACCTAAAACTCTTCGTAAAATGAAATCAGGATTAAAATTTGCTCTTACCTGTTTAACACTTTTTACCGTTATTCTTGTCGCATGCAGTAAAGATAAAGAGGAAGATGACACCAAACCAAACGAAACTCAGAAGGAAGGCACTTCCGCGCGCCTGGGCGATGCAAACGGAGTTCTAGCAGCAATAAAAACCATCAGCCTTCAGAATGTCATGGGCGTACCCATCGAGGTGGCGGTAAATACCGCTTCTGCGGGATTCTTCTCTAAACCGGGAGACAAAACACTGATTTCGGGCGGCCAGGTTGCCATCAACGGCGTCAACCTGAAAAAGTATGACAACAATGCCTATGTATATGATATTGCGGCCACTCCGCTTGATTTATCCACGGTAAACTGGGGAGTTACCGGCCACACGCCGATTTCCGGTTTTACAAAGGAAGTAACCAAAGGATTCCCAACCTATTCAAAATTCGCATCGGTTCCTGAAACCTTCAGCATCTCATCAGACCTCACCCTGCCTCTTGCATCGGCCTTTACCAAAGCCGATTCGGTAGTGGTGCTCATTGCCGGCAGCAAAGGCGCTGTAACAAAATATTTCAAACCCGGCAATACCGACCTGGTTATCAGCGCTCAGGAGCTATCGAAACTCGGGACAGGTAAAAACGGAATAATTTCAATTTCTCCGTATAATTTATCCTATGAAATTATGGCAGGAAATAAGATCTATTTTGTAAACGAATCCAATTTTAGCAAATCCGGTGTGAATATCAC
>LUZO01000612.1 GCA_001603685.1 Bacteroidales bacterium Bact_23 | reverse complement strand
GTCTTGCACCGGGAGCACAAGGTTCAAGAGTTGCAAATAATATACTACCATCTAACTTTTCAGAACGATTTTTTCTTTCTAATAAAGTAAACTCAGCATGGTCACCAAATCGTAATTCGCCTCTGCTGGCAGTTTCAACAGTTCCATCAGGTTTTATCAATACAGCACCCACTTTTGGACTTACTTTACCATCGGTTCTTGGCTCATCTATAGAATTATTCATGGCATCAATCGCCATTTGCATATATTTTTTAGGATTGAACTTCTCTAACGCTTTCTTCGCCATATTATGCAGCTAATATTTTTTCGGTTAAACTTAAAATTTCCTCAATTTCTCTTTGATTGAAAATGCCACGAATTCCATCAGGGTGAAGCATGGTAAAAGGCGATTCAATCAGATTTCGTTTGCTCACATTGCCTTTTTCCAACACAAAGTTTTTGAGCAATTCCAAAAATTGAAGTTGTCGGCTGGTAAGATAAGTATGTCTGGCAATAAAATCATCAAATGCTTTGGTAACGGTTTCGTCAAAGGTTTCCAATTGCTCAATTCCCAGAATATGTTTGATGAATTGCACCAATGCAGCTTTGCGATGGTTGTATACCTTGCGAAGCAAATCGATGGTAATATGCGGATGCTCATTGTGTAATTCTTCCGCTAATTGCTCTGCTTCATCGTTGGTGATTTCTTTGCCTTGTTTTAGTTTTTGTAAAATCGGACTGCTTGAAACCAGTTCGTTGATTTTTTTCTCTACTAACTCACGGTATTTGGCTACACTCAACGCTTCGTGCTGAGGACCAAACTCCACAAATTCTTTTTCGGCAACTATGTCTTTCAGATTGAATTTTGCAGGAGCCAAAGGAATTACCGCATCACGGAATTTCATCAATGGCGAAAGTTTCTGAATCAGCTCTTCAAATTTCTCTTCGCTGATTGTTGCCCAATAATGATTGCTTTGTGCCTGACGAATTAATTCCTGCTCTCTCGCCACAATGTTGATACTTAAAGGCAGTTCGCCAATTTCCTCAATGATGCTTTCTTTAAGCGTTTCAAACTTTTCTATTTCACCGGCTAAATGAGCTAAAGAAACTTCCACAATGTCTTTTTCAAATCGCATGGCTTTGAAGTCAACATCTGAAACCGTTCGAAGCAAAGGTTTTACAACGGCTCCCAAAAACTCCATTTTATCAGAAGTCAGGTTGTTCCAAAAGTTTTCATCCTCTAAACGTTGCAATTCATGTTTAGCTTCCATAATCACCACCGAATTTTTCGGAAGCACTTCAACTTGTTTTCTGATTTTCTGAACTTCTTTGCTTACTATTTCAACAATATTTTGTCTTTGCGCTTCTCCAATCTTTTCTAATCGCACACCAAATAAGCGAACGGGCAACGGAATCAGCCCTTTCAGTTCCTTGCCTCTTGGGTTCAGTTTGAAATATTCAAAGTTGTCCCAGCAATCCAAAATCAGGAAATTGTCTTTCTGAGTACACCAGGGTTTTATTTTTTCGGGTTCAAGCAAACGGGTTCCTCTGCCTATCATCTGCCAAAACTTGGTATAGCTGTAAACGGGTTTAGCAAACACCAGATTCACCAATTCACGAACATCAATTCCCGTGTCGAGCATATCCACACTAATTGCAATACGTGGCATATCATTGTGAACAAACTGGTCGAGCAAACCGCCTTTTCCGTAAACTCGCGGGTCTTCGCTTACTAAAACCTTGGCTAATTCGCCTTTATACTCAGGATAAAGTGAATCAAATATCTCTTCTACTCGTCTTGCATGGGCTTTGCTTATGCAAAAGAAAATGGTTTTCCCCAGTAAAACTCCGTTGGCATCTTTGATACTTTCCTCCATGAATTCACGGACAATCAAAGCATTCGTTCCTCTGTTGATTACCTTTTTTTCAATCTCAGTTCCTTCGTAATTTATTTCTTCAATTTCCTTTCCTTGCAACATGAGTTTTTGTTGGTCTTCCAATGAAATTGTCCGCTTGTTTATGCCTTCATCCTGAAACCTGGTTTTAATTTTCATTACCTGAAAATTGCTCAGGAATGGAGGAATGTGATTTACCGCTTCTTCGTACGAATAAGCAAAGGTTGGAACACCATCTTCACATTCAAACAGTTGAAAAGTATTATGGTCAATTACATCTGTTGGCGTGGCTGTTAAGCCAAGTGTAATCGTATTGAAGTAATCTAAAATTTCCTGATAGGTGTTGTAAATGCTTCGGTGGCTTTCGTCCACCACAATCAGGTCAAAGAAATGCGGACTTAAACTCTTTTCTTCATTGCGAATTACGTTCAACATAGTCGGATAAGTTGAAACATAAATTCGTCTGTCGGTGGCAATTTCTTTCTCTCCTTGTTTTGGCCAGCGTGGTTCGTTTGGCAAATGCTCTTTGAACGCTTCCAACGTTTGGTCACGCAATGCAATTCTGTCAACCAAAAACAAAACCCGTTCCGCCCAACCTGCTCTCATTAGTGCGTCAACCAAAGCAATGCAGGTTCTTGTCTTGCCTGTGCCTGTCGCCATTACCAACAAAAACTTTCGTTTTCGCTTTTCAACGGCTTCCATTACGGCACGAATAGCCGCAATCTGATAATTCCGTCCTGCAATTCTGGTATTGATGAGTTCTCCTGCTAACTGCTTTCTTGCTTTGCGAATGTAAGCGTAGCGTTCAAGGTCGTCACGGGTCGGAAAACCGAAAACTTTTTTTGGCGGATAATTTTCCAGGTCCCAAAAATAAATATCGTGTCCGTTGGTGTAAAAGCAAAAGGGTAAATCTCCGCCTTGGGTCGATTGTATGTTGTAGCAATATTGTTTGGCTTGTTCTCGTCCAAGTGCTGCATCAACAGAAGTTTTTTTGGCTTCAATCACAGCAAGCGGTTTGCCGTCCTTACCCAGTAAAACATAGTCGCTGTATTGATGTCCGGCGTATGGAGTTGTTGGTTCTTCAACTTCTGTCAAATGAATATCAAATTCCTCAATTACCTGAGTTCGGTCAGTAACATTCCAATC
>LUZO01000611.1 GCA_001603685.1 Bacteroidales bacterium Bact_23 | reverse complement strand
GTCAACGCTCTCTCCAATAAGCAGTCTTTCAGTAGCGAGTCTCTTGAACGTATATTTTCTGACCCCTTCACGATCGACATCGTGGATGGAATAGATAAGCTTACCATGAAAAGTGTTCATACCAGTGGCTCCATAGAACCAGCAGTTACACTTGAGCTATGGGAAGAGTTGGCCCTTAAACGGCGTCTGATGATTCCAGCACCAGATCTTCCAGGGAAATATATCAATAAGGCAAAAAGTACGAAAAATTTCCAAAATGGCCTGCAAGAAGAAATAATAGCCTATTGTATGCGGGAGCGCAAACTGCCTCGAGAAAAGGCAATTCAAGATATGTGGTCATACTTTCCCAAAGATGCTGATTTGGTTGCGAAAGTAAGGAGACCAGATGGAAAAGAATATTCCAAAAACGGCTTTGCTTCATCACGACAGTCTCCAATACCATAGACATTCGTCTAACATGTAGCATTCTTACCTATGCCTTCAAATTTGGTTTGATTACCAATTTGAAATACAGCAGACGATGAGCAATAAAGCACATTCAATCTCCTTTATCTACCTACTTAGTGAGGGAGTCTCTCTTGCTATTCTATCCAGCGGATTTCTTATCCCCTTTTCTGATAGTCAAACAAAACTGATATTCATGTTTGTGGACTTACAATGTGGCTCAACGACTGGCCAATCTAAACTCAAGGCGTCTCCTCTTTATCTATTACTCTCTTTCAGCAATAGATAAAAATGCTTGTCCCAATTAATCTCAAAATTTTTACGGTGTTCCCCAAATACTCTCAATTTAGTTACAGCACAAGCATCTCAGCATTTCGTACCATTTGTGCATCACTGTGAAACACACAGCAGCAAGTACATGGAGGGATGTGATGAAGGTAGAAAAACTCACACAACGTTATCTCAGGGTTTCCCAGGTCGCTGATTATACCGGCTTGTCGGTAGCCACCATTAGAGCCCGAGTTCTTTCCAAGCAAATTCCCTATATCAAGAGGGAAGGATGCGTCCTGTTCGACATCAATCAAGTTGATGCCTGGATGGAAGGCGCTCAAGTGACAAGGATAGATTCCAATGAAGGAGGTACCGAGGATGTCAACTCATTCGACGCTTAAGAGTTTCCTCACTGTAGAGGAGGTTGCAGCGCTACTCAATGTAGCTGAGAAGACTGTCAGAAAGTATGTGTATGAGAGGACCATCCCCTACTACAAGATCGGGGGCCACGTCCGGTTCAATGAGCAGAAGCTTCTCGACTGGATCGCTGAGAAGGAAATGCCTGCCTATGCCCAGCGAGGGCGCAAGAGGAAGAAGTAGAATGACTAGTTCACAATCATTGCTTTTGCAAAGGCCAGGCTGTAACACCCAATTCAATCTAAGTTCGATTTATTGGAAAGGAGCTTTTCATGGATAAACTCAAGCAACACTATTTCCAACATGATGCCACAGCAGGACGAGATGAGAAGATCATCATGATGCGTACACAGTACGGAGCCAAGGGATACGGACTGTTCTGGTT
>LUZO01000610.1 GCA_001603685.1 Bacteroidales bacterium Bact_23 | reverse complement strand
AAAATTTGGTTAAGTAGAAAAGTTCAAATATAATGATGTAAGATAAGTAACTATGAATGAAATTGAGCTTAGTGTAACAGCAACTCCGGCTGAAATTCAGGGATACCTGGAAAGCAAAGTTATGAAACCTCTTTCAACACCCGTAGGCATAGTGGAGCTGGATGATGAACCCCTTGAGAGCGTTGGTGGTGGAACCACAGGATTAATGGAGGGGAGAACAACCCTAAACCGGATAGATGATTACGATATTAATGTGCATGTTATCAAAAATTTGCACGGGCTTAATTTTGCGAAGTACGTCCCAGAGTTCTATGACTGTGAGGACAGAGCCTTCTGGGGGATGGCGCATCTGCGCCATTTCTTACCTGGAGTTCCCATAGGAGTTGCAAGTGGTGTTGCCCAAGATGGGCCCATTGCTGGTAAGCCTCATGCTGTAATCATAATATGGAGACGGGGACCAGGTGGAGATATCGTGCCTGAATTTTGGGATCCGCTGCCAGAACATCAAGGTCTTGTGGGATTCGGAGGTATCCAGTCAATTGTAGCATTTCCAGCAGATGTCGGCAAGATAAATACTCCACCGATTGTAAACAGCCTGAATGGCTCTATGCTCGTATATGACAGGAAACGAGTGGCTTATCGGCGGGAGGATCTTTTGAATTATCTGAGAACTGCCCCCTACGAAAAGAATTGTGTAAATGCCAAATTACATCAGAAATCGTCCGAATCAGACTTTAATTCTTGGTGGTCAAGGTCCGACAGGGCTCTATGGGCGTTTGTTCACGCCCGGCGAGATTATCCTGGCTGCCCCGTTGGCGTTGCTAAAGGAAATAAAGTCAGTGGCGATTCTACATGGTTAGTTACAGTGTTTTATAAAAATGATACGGGAGATCTCGAATGGACTTACTTTGATCCGAAATCATCCACTGAGGTCAAGAATTTCAATCCGACAATGATCTTCATCTGAAACTGAAGGCAAAAGGTTTGTAGTGAGATAGCTCGTATAACATCTATATTGCCGAAAGTTCGGATATCTTTGGATCTCAAGGCTGATTATGTCGATCTCGTCGAGGGAATTATCAACCAGATTTGATTAGGGGGGAGGACCATTAGAATGATGAAATTGATCTCTGTAATCTTGGTTGTGATGTGCCCAACCGCATTTGCAAGCACCGTAATGAGCGAGTTTGAGTGCAATAGCGGACCTGGCGCAACGATGACGCATTATAGCTACTTGAAAGAACCTAAGCTGGAAAAGAGCGGTTATACCCTCGGCTATAAAACAGGATCGTTCAGCTATCTGGAGAATGGCACCATTTATTTTTACGATAAAATTAACTATTATGATGGCCAATATGACTCGGATCACGCTGAAATCGACTCCAACCGTAATACAACTGTGCTACATAATCAGATAGTCAACTTCTCGGGGAAGAAAGGGATATCGGAGTTCTATGCGAAAGGATTCTACCCCAACAACAGGGCTTTATCAGCTTGGAAGAAGATCCGCTACGACGATTTAAGCTGGGATTATAAGGAGAGATTGCCTGCAAAACCGGTGAAAATATTGTATCTTGGCAGCAAATCTCGGAGCCATAAAATCGAGCCGACCGATTACAGCTCTCCCGAAAAAAGGTATTATAACCTCTACAGAGACAACACGAGTTACCTCTCTAACGAAATATTTGTAATGGCAAATGCGACCATGGGCCCCGTAGCTGGTGCTAAGGGTGAGTATGACTTCAAGTACAAAGCTGATGTCAAGAATGGAGTCGTTGAGATCAAAGACGCGACCGCGTGGACAAACGAATCTATTTCCAAAAGAATAGATTGGGAACGAGATGCATTGATGACGGGAAACGTCAGCGTAAAGAACACTCTCGTGTCTAAGGGCCTGTTCTTCCCTGCTGCAGGTCTGGATTCAGACTGGCTTCCGTGCTGCTTCGATGGCACTAATCCGCCAATTGTGAATATTGGTCCCAACTGCAGAGGCGAATGTAACGGTTCAGGTAAGTGTGTGGATTGTGGCTGGCCAAGTTCTAGTACGTATGGTGTATTAACTCCAGGAAAGCTATTGCCTGATAATACTACTTGTTGCCCAGAGTGTACTCCCGAAAAGCTTGAGGAGTGCTATGAGCAGTGTAACAAGTATAATGGAACTGTGAACAAGGAACATTGCCTGGGAGACTGTGACGAAAAATGCAAAAACTTTACCTGCATCAATGGGGATTGTCCGGGATTCGAGTGCATATATACCTATGCTGAAGACTCAGGCGGCAGGACCACTATAACAGAAGCCAAACCGCTGATCCAGGAGTACAGGATTACGATTGTTAATATGATCAAATCAGTAGGTACATATGACATAGATGATATCGACGAATTGGACAGTATGTTCAATTATTCGAAAAAAGTCACAAAGGGCGACCCTGTTACCTACAAGATAAGAGTCACATGTGGGGATCCTGTGAACTCAATTACGAATATCACCGTAACAGACATCCTTCCTAACGGGCTCGATTATGTACAAGGCTCCTCCAAGTATTGGTTCGAAGGAAAGGCCGGTACAATACCAACCGCAGAAGAAGCACGGGAGAAGACTATAGCACCTATGCCAGGCGGGAACAAGAGCAAGGTTCAGGCATGGAACGTGTCTGAGATTAGACCAGGACTTACGCTGTTTATCTTGTTTGAGACTACTGTTGTGGATAATATGCCGACAAAGTGCTTGGTCTTCGATAACATAGCCGAGGTTAAAGGATTCGTCGAAACTGAAACTCAGCTTATCGAACGCAAAGCTGATCCTGTGAAAGCGGTGATGATCAAAGGAGGAAAGGAGTGTAACTGCGAATCTTGTATTGAGTCTTGATGGATTTCGGCCTTTTGGCCGAAAATCATCTATTTATTTTTATCGAATACCCCGCAGCTCTGCTGCGGGGATGAGCATATAACTGAATAGCTATTGCTGTGGGTTCGAATTCCAAGTTAATCTCATACAGCAGAATAGTTCACCGTGATGTAGAAGCGACCTATAATTCAAGATACTAAGGCGGCGGCGCGAATCATGCCCCGCAGCTCTGCTGCGGGGTGCGC
>LUZO01000609.1 GCA_001603685.1 Bacteroidales bacterium Bact_23 | reverse complement strand
AAATGTAATTTAGAGATGTTTCTAAATAACGATTTAACTCACTGTTAATGAGTGATATGTAGCTTTAAGGAGTAGGAAGGAGCCGTTACCGGCGGTTTTTTGGAGGAAATAAAGGATGAATTACATTCAATATCGGGAAATCATGAAATTTTGCCTGCCGTAGCTGAAAATGATATCGCTGTTTCAAAGAAAATAAACAGGAATTAATGCTGGAAGAAGCATATCATTTAAGGGAACTATGTTACTTTTCCTCCTTTACCCTTTTTTCGAGCCTTTTATCATAATACTCCTCAGCCTGCAGGTATCCGTTCGACCAGACCTCTTTCTTTTCGGCCACTCCTTTATCATTCAGGTGCATCCAGATGCCCTCCTTGAAGTTATTTTTGTAAACGCCCGAGACCATTACCCGCCCATTTGCGTGAAAGAAAGTGGCCAGGCCTTCAAGTTTGCCAAATTTATAGGTTGCCGAGAGCTTTAGCGGGCCGTCGTGATAATACTGTTTCCACGGGCCTTCTTTCTGCCCGTTGCGATAGGTAATTTCTTCCAGGATAATGCCGTTCTGGTAATAGTTTTTCCAAACGCCGGAGGCAATTCCGTTTTCGTAAGCCTCTTCAGAAATCAGAAATCCCTCTTCATTAAAAAACTGCCACTTCCCCTCGCGCTTTTCGTTCAGGTAGTTGCCCTCAGCCGCCTTTTTCCCGTTTCTGTAATAGGTAATGGAATGGGCGCGGTTACCCTTTTCGGTGAAAACGGTTCTGGCTTTTATCTTTCCGGTGGAATCGTAATAAACGAATTCGCCTTCCGGCCGGTTGTCCTTAAAGGTTCCCTGATAAACCGGCCTTCCCAGCGCATCCGTTTTCAGCCATAACCCCTGTTTTAAGCCGCGGGAATCGGTAAGGTTGGGAGCCTGCCGGAGCGTGTCCTGCGCCTGAAGGGCAGACGTGAAAAACGAAAATACGATGAAAAAATATATAACTGCGGATTTCATCTTTTTCAGACTCTGATTAAATATTGATAAACGACCTTTGAAAAAGTCACTTGCATTGGCAGTAATTAATGTGCAAAAATAGTCACTATTGTAATTCTATGACGCCATTTTGTGATTGTTTGACGAATGGAATTAAATTTTTAACCCACATTATGCAGGTTGTCAGCATAATGTGGGTTAAAAAGAAAGAATTCTGAGCCCGTTTTCTGGAAACCGGTTCTTAATTTACCGACAGTTTTGTGGTCATCCACTGTTTTCCGTCGAATGCCCTTACAAAGTAAACGCCGGCGGGCAGATCCTGAATGCCGATCCGCAGTTGGTTGCCCGCTGCATCGGCGGTGCGAACGCAGGTGCCTTTCATATCGGTAATCTCAACCTTTTTCAGTCCCGGAACATTTACGGTTACGCTTTCATGCGCCGGATTCGGGAATATGCTGATGAAATTGTCATTTGCATTTCCTTTAACACCGGTGATGTTCACATCCTCGTAACTGAAATTAAAATCGCAGACATAAATCAGTTGTCCGTTGTCGTTCACGGTTTCCCAGGTATAGGAGAGGGGGCGGTTTTTGTACTGATCGGCCTCGCGGTAGAACGGCTCGGGATGTTCGGGCATAATTACCTGCTCAATGGGACCGTTAAGGTCATAGGTATAAACGATTCTGTCGGCAATGGTGCTTCCTGAGTAGTAAGTCCTCGAATGGCAGTTGCCTTTTGCATCGTAGGTAATTAATGTGTGATTGCTTAAATCCCAGGTGTTGTTTTCCCAGAATAAGTAGTTGATTCTGCTGATGTATCCGTCAGTATTGTATTCCCAGGTGGTTTTTGATGAGTTAACCCAGTTTCCGGTCCACGATTCATATTGTTCAAACAGTTGTTCCACAATATTTCCGCCGGTGTTGTATTGGTAATTGCAGCGCTCGAACATAAATCCGGCAAGGGTCATCTCGTGGTAAACAAGGCGGTTGTTTTCATCATAGGTATAGGTGTAGATTCCCTGAATTTCGAACCCTGAACCAAAGTTGTTGTAATTGGTGCGCGAAGTCCGGTTGTTGTTGTCATCGTATGTGTAATCAACAATGCAGCAGGGGAACCAATCGCCGTTAAGCATCTGGAAAGTCTCGATTTTGATGATGTTTCCACGGTCGTCATAACGAAGGGTGTCGACAATTTCAAGGTTGTAAGGACTGTCGGGGGTAATCACATAGTTCCAGAAAAGCTTGTTGTCTTTGTTGTAATGAAACTCTGTGTAGTCAAGGTAGTCGCTCGACTGGATGTATTCCAGTCTGAATTTGTAGTTCTGAGCCGAAATATATCCGGCAAACAAAACGGCAGCAAGCAGGAGTAGATGTTTTTTCATTTGAGTGTTGTTTAAGTTATTGTTTTGGGTTTAAGTAGTTGTTTGTTATTCAATCAATGTTATTTAAGTCTGATGATGCGTCTTTTATGCTTCCGGCGGATGCTTGAGGATATCTTTTACACTGGTTCGCCGGAAACTCAGGCATTCAGAGATCGCATCGTATTTTCGTGCCAAAACTATTTAAAAATTATTAATAATTACAAATGATAAA
>LUZO01000608.1 GCA_001603685.1 Bacteroidales bacterium Bact_23 | reverse complement strand
TTTTTTGCAACAATTTCTTTTGCATTATATTTTAATCCTATTAAAATAAATGCACAAATCTGTGCTACATGTCCGGGGAATTCAGTAACAGGTATGTCAGCTTCGGCTTTAGGAGCTAACAATACTGTAACTGGAAATCATTCTACTGCAATTGGCAATAGCAATGCCATTTCGTCCGGTGCTGGTTTTATTGCAGGTGCACAGTCAACAATATATAGTGGTAGTGGAAACTCCTATGTTATTGGTGGCGCAAATATTATCTATACTGGCAGTCAGGAGAGCTATATTTTTGGCAGTGGTTCTCAGGTTAATTATAACCGGTCTATGTTAATTGGACATAGACTTAAATCAGGCTCAAATAATCAGATAATTATCGGAGCTGGTGATGTTGGTAGTTTCCTGACTTGTGACAAAACTCTTAGTCTTGCAGTAGGCTTTAAAAGCACTGTGCCTACGTTTTTTGTTGGAGAATCACCTTCCAGCATCAGAACCGGTAAAGTCAGCATTGGAAATACTACCGATCCGCAGGCTAAGCTGCATATCCGTGCCGATTCAGCCGAAGATGCCGATCTATTGCTTGAAGCTACAGGTACTAATAAAAAAAGTAGCTTTATAATGGCCGGCGGCCAGGCTTATTTGGGTACTGCTTCAAATATTCACTCCTTGTCGTTTGTAACCGGAAAAACCAATATCCGTATGTTTATTAATGCAACCAACGGCAACATAGGTATTGGCAATAATACCGACCCTCAGGCCCGTTTGCACATAAAAGCCGAGGGCACACAGGATGCCGGAATATTGCTTGAAGCTTCAGGATCAGGTAAAAGCGCTGGAATATTTTTTTCTAAAAGCGCTGCAAATATCGGAACACTTGAGAAAAATCAGCCCATTGCATTTTTTACCTCCGGTACTACTTTGAGAATGAAAATAACTCCTGAAGGCAATGTGGGTATAGGGGTGGTTTCACCACAATATAAACTGCATGTTGCAGGCAATGCAAAATTTGACAATCAAGTGCAGATAGATGAAGGAGGACTGTATGTTAACGGCGAAGTAAAAGCCAAAAGATTTCATGCCAGCATCAGCCCATTCCCCGATTTTGTTTTTGAACCTGACTACAAGTTGCTATCCATCAATGAAGTAGAAAGTTATATTATCAAAAACGGCCATCTTCCCGGTTTACCAAGTGCAGCCAGTGTTGAGGAAAATGGAATCGAATTAGGTGAGATGAATGCAATGCTTCTTCAAAAAATTGAAGAGCTGACACTATATATTATTGCACAGGAAAAGAAGATTCAGGCTTTAGAGGCTGTTGTAAATACTAAGGATTAATATTTTTAAAACAGTTAAGCTATGAAACGAATCATTATTTTTCATGTCATAATGCTATTTGCATTTATTGGTGTTCGAGCGCAGACATCGGTTATTTTCGGGTATGATGCTGCAGGTAACAGAATTTTGCGTCAGATTGAAGTAAAGAAATTTGAAAAATCAGATGCAGCATTATTTCCCGACAGCCTTTTTGCACAATTACCTAACCAATCCATTGAGGGGGTAAAAGTTTACCCGAATCCTTCAAGTGAAACGGTAAATATTGAGTTTACTTCAATTCCGGAAACAAAGACAGAGTTTAAGCTGAGTGATATGAATGGTCGTTTGCTGGAACAAGGAAGAATTCAAAGTGTTCTTACTCCGCTTAATGTAAAACATTTAAGCAAGGGTGCTTACCTGCTGTTGATAATAGCGGGTGACA
>LUZO01000607.1 GCA_001603685.1 Bacteroidales bacterium Bact_23 | reverse complement strand
ATCCATACTTTTGTTCTGTTAATCACCGGATTTTATAATTCTTACGGATATGAAAAGAGCTGTTATTCTGCTAATGTTTCTGCTGGCTGCTCCGTTTCTGTTTGCACAACAGGCACTCGTTATTAAGGCACCGGGCAAAATCCCCGCTGACGACCGACGGTTAAAGGTATTTCTGGGAGGAACCATCGATATGGGTACTGCCGAAAACTGGCAACAAAAGGTCGGGGAGCAGCTCGCCGGCCAGGAAGTTATCCTGTTAAATCCGCGTCGCGACGACTGGAACAGGGATTGGAAACCGGTGGCTGACGAGCCCAATTTCAGGGAACAGGTAGAATGGGAACTCAACGCCCTTGAAGCGTCTGATTACATCATTATGTACCTGATTCCGGGCTCGCAAAGTCCGATCAGCCTGC
Organism: Bacteroidales bacterium Bact_23; assembly: GCA_001603685.1. GTDB lineage: Bacteria > Bacteroidota > Bacteroidia > Bacteroidales > Lentimicrobiaceae > Lentimicrobium. The sequence continues at coordinate 718 of LUZO01000607.1, read as the reverse complement.
TGGAACTGGGACTGCATGCGCGAACCGGCAAACTGATGGTAATCTGTCCCGATGGTTTCTGGAGAAAAGGGAATGTGGACATCGTAAGCGAAAAATACCACATCAACACCTACAATAATCTGGATGAGGTGATTGATGAAATCAGAAAAAAGGCAGAAACCGAAAGGTAATTCAACCATTTTATGAAAAATCAGTATCGGCTGAATCAGAAAAACAGACAAATGGAGCGTTTATTTGCAAAACTTAGCAGCAACAATGAGGAAGATTTGATATATTTGGCAAAAATTTAAAATTACAGATTATTATGAGTGAAGATTACATTGTATGCAACTGCATGGAGGTGTACAGAAGCACCATTGAAGCCGCAATCCGTGAAAAAGGTTTAAAAACCGTTGAAGAGGTTGGCGACGCCACCGACGCAGGTACCGTATGCGGCACATGCCAGGACGAGATTCAGGAGATTCTCGACGAAATTAATGGCAAATAATTATTAAGGCATTAAACAAGAATCCGGGCCAGGGCATCATAAACCTGCACTTCCCGGGCATCTGAATAATACTGCCTTAAACAGAAGACTGATTTTCAACCCCCGTCTCCGGATGGGGGTTGATTTTTTATGGAAAATGTGGTAAAAAACAGCTATTGAATATAATAAGGAAGGAAAAATGTGCGGATGAAGGGACTCGAACCCCCACGCCTCTCGGCACCAGATCCTAAG
>LUZO01000606.1 GCA_001603685.1 Bacteroidales bacterium Bact_23 | reverse complement strand
GTATATAATAGTTCAATTATATCATCTTTAGAGAAATCATTGTTTTGTAATATGTTTTTTATGGAAGTGTTCATCTTTAATAGCTTGATATCAATTGAAAGTATACTTATTTGTTTAATTTTCAGTTAATTTCTCATCACTCTCATGGCATTGAAAACAGCAATCAAAGCAACGCCCATATCGCCGAAAACGGCTTCCCACATGCTGGCAATCCCAAAAATTCCCAGTACAATAAAGGCTGCTTTAACCCCCAAAGCAAAAATGATATTTTGCCACACAATATTTCTGGTTTTTCTGGCAACATCCATTGCAACGGCGACTTTCGAAGGCGAATCGGTCATCAATACCACATCGGCGGTTTCAATTGCCGCATCGGAACCGAGTGCGCCCATAGCAATTCCTACATCAGCACGGGTTAGTACGGGTGCATCATTTATACCATCTCCTACAAAAGCAACCTTGCCGTACTTATTTAGCAGCCTTTCTATATGCTCAACTTTATTTTCAGGTAACAGCCCGGCGTAATATTCTTTAATTCCCAGTTTTCGGGCAAATGTACCTGCTGCAAATTGGTTGTCACCTGTAAGCATTACTGTTTTTATGCCTTTCTTATTTAAACGTTTAATTGCTACTATGGAATCGTCTTTCAAATTGTCCGAAATAACAATATAGCCCGCATATTTTTTATCGATAACTACATGGACAACGGTTCCTTCTATTTCACATTTTTCATGCTCAATATTTCCCTTATGAAGGAGTTTGTCATTCCCCGCAAATACTACTTTATTATCGATGTATGCTTTAACTCCGTGCCCGGGTATTTCTTCGACCTTGCCGATTCTCGAATTGTCAAAATCCCGATTATAGGATTCGAGTATCGATTTAGCAATCGGATGATTTGAATTATACTCGGCGTAAGCAGCGTATTCAAGAATTGTATTTTCATCAAAACCGTTTGAAGTCACAATTTCCGAAACCTTGAATTCGCCTTTGGTTAATGTACCTGTTTTATCAAATACCACAGTCTTGACTTGTGTTAACGCATCCAAAAAGTTAGAGCCTTTCACTAAAATACCTCTTCGAGAAGCTCCGCCGATACCACCAAAATAACCCAAGGGGATACTGATAACCAAAGCACATGGACAAGAAATAACCAACACAACCAATGCACGGTAAATCCAATCGCTAAAAGTTGCGCCACTTATTAAAAGAGGGGGCATAACAGCAATCAGAAGGGCACCAAAAACTACTACTGGCGTATAATATTTCGCAAAAGTGGTAATGAACTTTTCAGTTTCTGCTTTTTTTGATGTAGCATTTTCAACCATCTCAAGGATTTTCGATATGGAAGATTCACCAAAAATCCTAGTAACTTTAACAGTGATTAAACCAGTTTGATTTATCATGCCCGCTAAAACTTCATCGTTTGGTTTTATTTTTCGAGGGACACTTTCCCCTGTGAGTGCAGAAGTATCAACAAAGGAACATCCATCGGTTACCAAGCCGTCCAGCGGAATTTTTTCGCCGGCTCTAATAACTATCTCGTCTCCTGGATTCACATCTTCCGGCGAAACCTTTATTATACCCCCGTTATCCTTAAGGTTCGCAGAATCAGGTTTAATTTCAAGAAGCGATTTTATTGACCTGCGGGAACGGTTTACCGCAATATCCTGGAACAGTTCACCAACAACATAAAACAACATTACCGCTACTGCTTCGGGCATTTCATGTATGGCAAATGCCCCCAGAGTAGCAATAGTCATTAAAAAATGTTCGTTAAAAACCTGACCTCTAATGATGTTTTTTATTGCCGCTGCAAGGACTTTCCATCCCACAACCAAATAGGCTGTGACAAATACTACATATTCAGCGATGTGGAAAGGTGTATCGTGAAGCTCTTCTTCGAATATCAACCCGATAAGTAAAAGAAGAATACCTGATACCGCTTTAATTATTGTCCATTTGTTTTCGGAAAGTTCACTTGTTGAAACCAATGATTTCTCTTTATCATTATCTTCTACTTCAACGTCCGGTTCTATCTCTTTTATTTTACTTTTGATCTTTTCAAAGTCATTCGTATCTATGGTCATTGAAGAAGTCGCGAAATTGACGCTCACAAATTTTACTTCATCAAGTCTTGTCAGACTACCTTCAATTTTTGC
>LUZO01000605.1 GCA_001603685.1 Bacteroidales bacterium Bact_23 | reverse complement strand
AAAACATTCGTTTTTTAAAGAATACGAAGAAATTTATACCACTCAGCCACTAAAAATAAGTATTGATAAATCGTCTTTACAATTTATTGATCTGCCTTATTACTTTACTATTTTGAATGGCGAAGAGCTCACAATTGAAGCTGAAGGCAGCAATGTACTCATCTATGACTATCTCAATGACAATGTGATTGGGATTGAGCCCTATGTAAAAATTTCGGGTAAATTCAAATTTGGCGAAGAGATAAAGGGACAAAATTACAGCTTCAAGGTCCATCCTAAGAAAGAAAACAACATACAGCCCACCAGTAAGAAAACTTTCTTCATATTTAATANNCTAAAAGCAGATATTACCTCAAGAACTTCATCACTTGTTGTAATTTCACTGGATGGTGAAAATAAATATAAAATAACGGATTTCCTGAACACAATGTCAGATGTTTATCTGCAAAAGAATCTGGAAAAAAAGAACCGCATTGCAATAAATACTGTAAAATTTATTGATAGCCAAATCAGTGAGGTTTCAGATTCACTAAACTATGCTGAAAGCAAACTGCAAAGGTTCAGAACATCGAACAGGGTTATGGATATTAGCTATCAGGGGCAGCAGTCACTTGAAAGGATGGGTCAACTGGAAAGTGAAAGGGCAATATTAATCATGCAGCAGAAATATTATACATACATCCGCGACTATTTTGAAAAAAGCAAAGATTTGTCTGATCTGGTTGCTCCATCATCAATGAATGTACAGGATCCTTTGCTAAACCAGCTGATTGCTCAATTAATTGCATTAAGCTCTGAAAGATCGAACCTGCTGAAACAAGGAAATATTAAAAATCTGAGATTAAACACAATAGAGATTCAAATTGATAACCTAAAAAGGACTATCAATGAGAATATTCAAAGCAATGCTGCTACTACTGAAATAGCTCTTCAGGATATAAACAACCGGTCAGCAAGGATATCTGCAGAGATGGCCAGGTTGCCATCAACCGAACGACAACTTTTTGGCTTTGAAAGGAAATTCAAACTTAATGACGCCATCTACACTTTCCTGCTACAAAAAAGAGCTGAAGCCCAGATTGCCAGAGCATCCAATGCACCGGATTACGAGATTGTTGACCCCGCAAGGTATATTACTGCATATCAGATATTTCCAAAAAATAAATTAGTATTGGTTATTGGATTTTTGCTTGGACTTGTAATACCTTTCAGTATAATTGTGCTGAGAGATTTTCTGAATACAAAAATCCTCTCAAGAAAAGATCTTGAGGCTATTACCAGCATACCCATACTGGGTCATGTACTTCATCATGATGGAAAAGAAAAGATTGTTATCAGTGAAACATTCAGCTCGCCTGTTTCTGAATCATTCAGAAGTATAAGAACTAATCTGCAATTTTATGCATCCGAGGCAAATAAACAGCTAATTGTAGTTACTTCATCCTACTCGGGAGAAGGCAAATCCTTTGTTTCGCAAAATCTTGCAAGTGTTTATGCTCTGATTGGCAAAAAAACACTTCTTATCGGTTTTGACCTTAGAAGGCCAAAACTTTTTCAGGACTTTAACTTATCAAACTCTAAAGGGATAAGTACGGCTCTGATTGGACAAAGCACTATTTCTGACATCATTCAGAAAACATCCATCAGTAATCTGGACTTTATAGCTGCCGGTCCAATACCTCCTAACCCTCTGGAACTTATAGCCTCAGCAAAAACCGAAAAACTAATAAATGACCTGAAAGATATATACGAGTACATAATTATCGACTCCCCGCCTATTGGAATTGTATCCGATGGCTTTCTGCTGATGAAATTTGCAGATGCAAATATTTTTGTTGTCAGACAAGGATATACTACTAAAGATGCTTTGGCCACAAATATCAATCAGCTGATTCAAAAAAACATTCCTCATGTCAGTTTAGTCATAAACGATGTTAAGCTCAAATCATTCAGCTATGACATGGGGTATGACTATTCTTATTATGAAGAAACCAAAA
>LUZO01000604.1 GCA_001603685.1 Bacteroidales bacterium Bact_23 | reverse complement strand
GCCTTATCCTGTTGTTATACAGCTAAATATGAAATAAAAGTTTATTTATTGCAACCAGTTCCTTATGATTTCCCCGGAGGAATATTCAGAAAAAAAAACGGCAGAAGGATTTTCCTTCTGCCGGGTGTGTTTCATATCTTTCCTTATCCTTAACGGTAGTTTACTTACTGCCTTTTCTCCGTTTAAGTTCGGTTTTCAGCAGTTTCAGTTCGCGGCTGGTTTGTCCTGCAATGCTGGTATTTTCTTCTGCTCTTCGGAACAGGTACGGCATAACATTTTTAACGGGTCCGTAAGGAACATATTTGGCCACATTGAATCCGTTGCTGGCCAGATTGAAGCTGATGTGGTCGCTCATGCCGTAAAGCTGTGAGAACCAGAAGCGCTTATCGTCAATGCTCAGGCCGCGTTTTACTATTTCGTTGGCCATCAATATATTGCTGTTCTCGTTATGCGATCCGCAGAAAATGGTAACAATGTCGCTGTTGTCGAGCGAAATTCTGATTGCCTTATCGAATGCCGAGTCGGTGGAAGCTTTATCGGGCTGGATGGGAGAGGGGTATCCCATCTGTTTTGCCCTTTCGCGCTCCTGCTCCATGTAGGCGCCTCTCACGAACTTGATGCCGAGGAAGTATTTTCCTTCTCTGGCGCGTGCGATACTGTCCTTCAGGAACTGAATACGGTCGTGCCGATACATCTGCAGGGTATTGAAAACAATGGCCTTATCGGTATTGTACCTGCGCATCATCTCTTCAACTGTATCATCCACCAGGTGCTGATACCAGCTGTGTTCGGCATCGATCATCAGCGGTACATCAAGGTTGTGGGCTTCGTTGCACAGCACATTAACCCTTGAGCGGAAGCGGTAGTACTCATTTTCCATGTTTGGCTTTACCGGTTTACCGGGTTCGGCGGATTCAAGCAGTTCGGGAGCGGCAAATGCGGTGGGTTTGAATACTGCAAACGGCACGCCGCTGTTTCCAACTGCATTCCGGATCGATTTCAGGGTTTCCTGCAAAGTTGCCTGAATGCTCTTCTCATCGTGACCGCCTTCAACCGAAAAATCAAGAATGGAGCTGACGCCAAACTCTTTGTGGCGCTGAACAAGGTCGTTGCATCCCTCAATGGTTACCCCGCCAACAAAATGGCGGTAAATGGTCGGCTTTATGGCCCAGTCGATCGGAATCCGCAGTTTTATGGCAAGATTGGTAAGCCAGGTGGCAAGCTTTACAAGGGTGGGGCTGGCCATGGTGGTAAACAGAAACTTCGCACGCTTCAGATCTGCGGTCGATTTGCTTTTGAAAGCAATCTCAGTGTTGTTAAAATCCAGTTTCATAATTAGTCTCTATCCTGAAAATGTTATATAATATTGCTTCTCCCGGGTTAACCATTTAAAAA
>LUZO01000603.1 GCA_001603685.1 Bacteroidales bacterium Bact_23 | reverse complement strand
CGTTTGCCACGTTTTTTTACTTTTTAGGTTCGTAATAACAGTTTTTTGGAGAATAAATCTTCTCCTCTTTTCTCAGCGTTTTAATGGCTTTATCAACCTCTTTCTTATCGATTCCGGTCAATGTGGCAATTTCACCGCCTTTCAGCGGCTTGCCGGCTTCAGCCATTGCCTTCAGAACTATTTCTGTTACATCCATTTTGTTTAGTTATTTAGGATTAGTCAAGAGTATGAACAACCAGACCGCTGCGAAGTTTGGGTTCAAACCAGGTTGTTTTCGGGGGCATGATGTTGCCGGTATCGGCAATGTCGATCAGTTGCTGCATCGAAACTGCATAAAGTGCGAAGGCGGCAGCCATTTCACCGCTGTCAACGCGTTTCTTCAGTTCACCCAGTCCGCGGATTCCACCGACAAAGTCGATGCGTTTTGAAGTGCGCAGGTCAGTGATGTTAAGGATTTTGTCCAGAACAAGGTCAGATAAAACGGTAACATCAAGCACTCCGATCGGGTCGTTGTCGTTGTAGGTACCTTTTTTGGCAGTCAGTGAATACCATTTCCCGCCGATATACATGCTGAAATTGTGCAGGAATGCGGGTTTGTAGATTTCGGTGCCCTTCTCTTCAATATCGAATACATTGCCTAGCTTCTCTAAAAACTGGGCTTCTGTAAGTCCGTTGAGGTCTTTTACCACGCGGTTGTAATCAATAATGGTCAACTGGTTTGAGGGGAAGTGAACAGCCAGGAAGAAGTTGTATTCCTCTTTTCCGGTGTGATTGGGGTTGGCTTTCTTTTTCTCGTTTCCAACCAGTGCAGCGGCGGCAGTACGGTGGTGACCGTCGGCAACATAAGTGGCGGGAATCTGTGCGAAAAGCTCAACCAGTCTGCTGATAATGGCCTTATCGCGGATTACCCAGAAGTGATGGCCGAAACCGTCTTCAGCGGTGAAGTCGTACTCCGGAGCATTGTTTTTTACGAATGAAGCAACAATGTCGTCCACCTCCTTAATGGCGGGGTAGGTAAAAAATACCGGCTCCATGTTGGCATTGGTATTCCTTACATGCTTCATGCGATCCTCTTCTTTATCCTTGCGGGTAAGTTCGTGTTTCTTGATGTTGCCGTTCATGTAATCCTCAACGGCGGCGCATCCGACAAGGCCGTACTGGGTTTTTCCGTCCATAGTCTGGGCGTAGATATAGAGGTAATCTTCGGCATCCTGAACGAGCCAGCCCTTATCGCGGAACATTTTGAAGTTCTCAACGGCTTTGTCATATACCTCAGCATCATGCTCATCTATATCAACCGGAAGGTCGATTTCGGGCTTGATGATGTGGAGAAGCGAGTAGGGATTGCCATCGGCTTCTACCCTGGCTTCCTGTGAGTTTAAGACATCATAAGGTCTTGATGCCAGTTGCGATGCGATTTCCTTAGGAGGTCTGAGCCCCTTAAACGGTTTTAATACTGCCATAAGAAATTGGTTTTATGTTTTGTTATTCAATGATGATCAATAAGATAACAATGTCTTCGCGGACCCGGAACAGTAAACGGGCCGTCAAAGCCTGCAGTCGGCAAAATTATAATATAATTCAAAACAAAAAAACCACCAAAGGTGATGAAAGGGAAATAAATAAAGATCTTAGTCCGGGTCTTCGCCGGTAAGGTCGGCACTGCGCTGAAGCGAGCCAATCAGAGC
>LUZO01000602.1 GCA_001603685.1 Bacteroidales bacterium Bact_23 | reverse complement strand
AGCGTAGCCGAAACCCTCGAAGGCACCGCCCACCGCGCAAATCACCTCACCCAACCCTCTCACGGTGCCTGAGCGGAGTCGAAGGCAGGAGAGGGCCAGGGGCTACCCAATTTTACCCGCAGCCCGGTTGATTTTGCGATAAAGAGATTTTCCAATAACTTTTAAAGTCTTGATTCAATGAAAGATAGCTCCCTTTCCTTCAGGAGAGGGCGGGAGGTGAGGTGAGCAGCTTCCAGGCAGAGCAAAAAGCTCCCGGCGGTACCTGAGGCTCCCGCCGATGCCTGAGGCACTCGCCGATGCCTGAGGTTCTCGAAGGCAGAGGCGGTAGGTTAGAAGTGAGTTCGCCGCGGCGAATGAGAGATGAGAAGTGAGTTCCGGCGGGAAAACCTCTTCCAGACGAAATTATAATATCGCTCCTACGGAGCTTGATGTTTTACGATAATTTCCTTTCTACCATAATGTCGCTCCTACGGAGCTTGATATTGTTAAAAGTCCCGGAGGGACGACATTATGGTAGCCCGGGAATACACCCACGCCCTACAAGTCCCGTAGGGACGATATTATCGTATGCATTTTTTATGAAGTCGGAGTCCGCCGCGGCGGAAGAAGTCAGAAGTCAGAGATAAGGAAATTTCTAATTTTAAATGCGCCGACAGGCGCGTCATCCGCCAGAGGCGGACTCAAATCCGCCGCAGGCAGAAAAGGGATTTCTCGCTACGCTCGAAATGACGATTTGCGCGTTAAAAAAAAGGGGGGGCGTATTGGGCGGCTGCGCCGCCCAATACGCCCCCCCTTTTCACATAAAAGACACGGTCATCCCGACGAAGGAGGGAACTGCTGAAGCTTAGTAATACATTGATCCAGTGAACGATAGCCCCCTCTCCTTCAGGAGAGGGCGGGGGGAGAGGTAATATGCCGCCGAAAGGCGGGAATCATCCGCCGCCAGGCACTTCAAATTTTTCAAACCACAGCATTTTTTCCCTTTTTTAAGAAAATCAGGATTTTAGCATCAGAAAACTTTTTAATGAAATTTAATATTTAACCTTTCGTTTTTAATTCCTCTGCCTAAGCCATTGCAGGCACTACCCTCTATTTTAGTTTGTTCAATGCTGTTTGGCATATTTGACGAATTAAATTCATCAGGCAAAAAAAT
>LUZO01000601.1 GCA_001603685.1 Bacteroidales bacterium Bact_23 | reverse complement strand
ATTGGTTATATTTGCTGAATAGAATTGTTTTTTTAACCTAAATTTAAGTAAAGATGAAAAAAGTTAAAATGTTAAAGGCCATTGCTGCTGCTGTTGTACTTACTCTGGGAATGAATCAGGTATCTGCACAATCTCTCGAAGATGCAACCAATGCCTATAACCGTGGTGTGGAACTGGCTGCAACGAATCTGCCAAAAGCTGTAGAGGCTTTGTTGCAAGCAGCTGATATTGCCGGAAAGATCGGTGAAGAAGGCGCTGAAATTCTGGCTCTCTCAAGACAACAAATCCCCGTACTGCAATACAATTATGCCACCTCTTTATACAAGGATAAGAAAATTGATGAGGCTGTTGCCAATTTTGAAACAGCATACAACTACGCTGCCGAATTTGGCGACAAAGGCATTGAAGCCAAAGCAGCCGATCTTCTTCCCAAACTTCTTAGGGTTAAAGGGAACAACGAATACAAAGCCAACAAGCTCGACGATGCGCTGGCAAGTTTCGATAAAGCGCTGAAATTCGACCCCAATTTTGCCGGAGCTTATCTGAGCAAAGGTCAGGTTTACAGCAAAATGAACAAGGACGACGACATGAAAGCAGCTATGGATGCCGCCATTGAGTCAGGTTTAAAAACCAACGATGAGAAAACGGTTGAGCAGGCACAAAAATTTATGTCAGGCAACCTGATTAACGATGCCAATGCAGCATTCAAGAAAAACGACTTCAATAAAACAATTGAACTGCTGAACGAATCGATGAATTATTCGCAGGATAATGTTGAAGCTTACTATCTTTCAGCGGTTGCCTACAACAAACTCTCGAAATGGGACGAAGCCATTGCCAGCGCTGAAAAAGGTATGGAGCTTGAAGAGAAAACCGCTGCCAAACAGGCAAGGTTTCACTATGAAACCGGAATGGCTCATGCCGGCAAAGGCGCTACCGACGAGGCATGTGCATCATTTAAAAAAGCCGCCGTTGGCCCTCTTGCAGAATCGGCCAACTATCAGGTGAAAACCGTTTTGAAATGTAACTAATCAGGCCGGCAGTTACTGACATCGGACAAAAAGGCCGGAGAGAAAGAATCTCTCCGGCTTTTTTATATTCTCTCCATCAATAAATACAAAAACAGCCCTGCCCGGCGATTTCTATTTGTTCAGGATAATCAGGGCGGCTATTACTCCGGGAACCCAGCCCATCAGGGTGAGCAGGAAAACGATGAACACCGATCCGCAACCCTTATCCACAACAGCCAGCGGCGGAAAAATTATGGCCAGAATAACCCTGAAGCATGACATATCCGGATTTTTTTTCAAAAATAAGGAGAAATGCGGAAAGCCGCCAAACATATTTTGTATATTTGAATGTATGATTGAGATTTCGGAACATTTGCAG
>LUZO01000600.1 GCA_001603685.1 Bacteroidales bacterium Bact_23 | reverse complement strand
CAGAATCTCCATCCGCAAACTCTCCAGACCAGGATCGGCCCGGAGGGGTAAAGCCTTTGCGGGATGGGCGGGTGCGGACGGAGGAGGAAGGAATGGATGGGATATTGGATAAAAACATCAAAAATTCTGGCTACATTTGAATAAATATAACTCTCCTTGCCAAAAGATTTAAACCCTCTTCAGACTCTATTTCGAGATGGAACCATTTGAATTGAGGAATTACATGAGAAAAATATGGACGATTTTGGCCCCCACCGTCCTGGCTATCGTGCTCCTGATGGGGATGGTCTCGGCGACCGATACCGCCAGCGTAACATTGACCGGCTGCCTGCTGGAGGCGGAATACGCGATAACAACCCCCCCCGACGGAGCCGTGGATCTGATCTTGCTCAAGGATGCTACTGCATTGGTCTCCGACAGCATGGGCGTCACGGCGGCCGGGCCATGGAAGCTGCAGGTCAAGGACCAGAAGGCCACAGATGTCGGTTACATGATGAAGGGTGTAACCCACCTCTCAAGCCCCCTCAGCGTGAAGGTCGATGAAATCGCCCAGGATCTCACCCAGGAGAGGCAGATCGCAAATGGCGATCCTGGCTGCAACGAGCAGACTGTGAACTTCGAGTATCAGCAGCCAGTAGGTCAAGCGGACGAATCGGGGACCTATTCCATATCGATCACCTACACTCTGAGCTACAACGAGTAGTCGGCTTCTGGATGTCCTTTGAGATCGATGGATCTGGAGGGTCGATCCCCCCAATTTTTCCCAGTTGAAGATGGGTGCTCTTATGAAGAACTTATGGGTTAAAATCTTTGCTTTCGCCTCTAGACGCGACGGAGGGGATTTACTGAGAATCATAAAAATTAAGTTCATAAAATCATCTTTTATGGCCATTCTGGTCGCATCGATGTTGATCACGCCGTCCCTGGGCTTCGGCATCAGTGGGGCGGTCTTCAAAGAGGAGGTCTCCCCAGGCCAAAAGCTCGTCCACGAGATCACGGTATCAAGCAGCGAGGACGATATGCCGTTGAATATGACCGCGGAGGTCTACGGGTTCGCCATGAACCAGGGTGGGGCGAACATCGAGCTTTCTCCCGAAGAGGACATCGGCTCAAACTCGGCCAGGCCCTTCCTCTCGGTGGTGCCCAGGAGCTTCACCCTGGATCCCGGAGAGAGGGAGAGGCTCCTTCTGACGGGGACCGTACCCGAGGACGTCGGCTCCGGAGGTAGGTACGCTCTGGTCACCATCACCACGGCTCCGGAGGAGGCCGGAAGCGTCATGGTCTCTACGGCGATCCAGGTTCTCGTCCTCCTGACCATCAAGGATTCTGAACTTTTCAGGAGCGGAAAGATCACCGACCTCGCCGTCTCGATGAACGACGATAACGTCTTGGTGGATCTCGTATTCGAGAACACGGGGAACGTCCACTACAAGCCCCTCGTCGGAGCGGCCCTGAAGGGGGATGATGGTGAAATCCTGGCGTATCTGGAGCCGACCCAGATCAAGAGCTCGATCCTCCCCACGAACTCCCGGCTCTGCAGGGTGGAGCTGGTTTCCGATGGCGACCTGCTCCCGGGAAACTACACTTTGGAGGCGACGGTGACCCTTGAAGACGGTACGGTGCTGGACGCAAGGAAAACCACCTTCCAGGTTTGAGGGATGGGCGAGGTTGCAAGACGCGTAATCGGCGAGAAAACCGTAAGCCGGAAAACTATTAGTACCTTGAAGAAGACCAAAAAGATCGTGGCTCATAA
>LUZO01000599.1 GCA_001603685.1 Bacteroidales bacterium Bact_23 | reverse complement strand
CCCCGATCCCCGAACAACCGGCCCCTCCCTCCCTCCCCATGAAAGCCCGACCGCCCAGGGAGTCCGGCCCGGAAATTATCCCCCTTCGCGACCCTGGCCCTGCCAAACCGTCTCCACGTGCATGTACCACACCGGCCTCGATTCCTTCTAAGAAAAGCCCGTCCACGTACCGAGGGGGCGGGAGAAGGAGATCTAGCGGGCGCTCCTCCAGTTTCGGGATATGAGAAACTGGGGGCTCGTCCGGGAGGGTCTGCGCATCGCTCGAAGGGAGGNNATGCACGTCTTGAGGACCTGAGCGTCTACCAAGTCGAGAAGTAAAAAACACGGCGAAGGGAGAGGACCTACACATACAGGTATGCTTCATGTTGGGGGGGGCAACCGAGCCGGGAACACCTGCATAGGCTCTACTAAGAATCTCTCAGAGAGGCAGCGACGCTGGAATAGGCTCGAAAGCTGAGGCATTAGGTCTTCGTTAACGCCGCCACACTGAGAGATACTGAAGGTAATATAATAAGTCAAGAGGGGATAACCGCAACGCCACAATAGCCTAAATCTTCTTCCACGTGTTTCCTTTTTTTTGTGTGGGTGGTAATGGATTATCTCCAGGTTCCATGGTTACTTGACGCGGGTCAGTTACGTCACCACCTCTTGGACCACATTCGATGTACTCTCCAGGCTCGTTTGGCCTCTCACCAGGTTTCTGTAATTTTGCCATTTTTCACCTCGATTAAGAATTGCATTTAATACAATGTGCAACTTATCTTATATATGTTGTGTTGTCTCAAGTGGTGAGATAGGGTCTCCAACCCCAAATCATCGATCAATCCTAGGTAGGACAGTGTTACACCAGTACGATACTTATAATATAAGGGGCGACTACAAAGATCGAACATATTTCCCGAAGCCGTGAGCCGAGGATGCAGTTTTTCTTCCAAGGGGATAGGATTTTAATAAAATCGCCTGCTTGAATGCTGTTATTATTCGCTCGTATAGCATAAGCGTTACATTTATAGAAGATGAAGTAGGTGAATGTGAATTCAAGATTTGACAAGGAATCAATCGAGAAGATGCATATGATACAAATTCCGGTGTATAAGGAGACGGATTCATGTTGCAAAAAATGCCACTTGAGAAAGAACAAACGGAACTATTACTGAAAATGGTAGATGCTGATAGAAACGCTCCACGTGAAAAACGTCAACCATTTTGCGTTTATAGATCTATGGCTGACGACACAATGAGCCATAGTGGATTGCAAGGAGGCAGCATAAAAATATATTTTGAGGATCTCTATATCTTGGAGGACTACGGTCTTATACGGAAGACTAGATCGGAACGCAGCGGCTATTTTGAATTTATAATAACACCACTTGGCTTTCAGTATTTTAAAGACATGAAGCACCAAACCGAAAAACCGGTTCAGAGGCTTGAAGAAACAGCTAGAGGATATCTCAGTGATGCAGTCTTCATTAGAAAATATCCGACCGCATACCAAAAGTGGGCAGAAGCTGAATCTAAGCTCTGGGATGATAATTCTAGCCAGCAATTGACTTTGATCGGTCATTTATGTCGAGAGGCAATGCAGAACTTCAGTGTAGAACTTATAGAGATATATAAACCACAAAACTTTGATACGGACAAGACAAAAACAGTGTCGCGACTTAAATCGGCTATCAATTCAAAGAAAGATTTTTGTGGGCATACAGAAAAAGAGTTCTTAAATGCCCTAATTCACTACTGGGGAACAATTAACGATCTCGTCCAGCGTCAGGAACACAACAGCCAAAGAGAAGACGAACCACTGACTGGAGAAGATGGTCGCAGGGTAGTTTTCCAGACAGCTATCGTGATGTTCGAAATAGATAGATCGCTTTCCAGAATACTCGATAAGTAGGACGCTTTGCCTCGCCTCCGGAGATGAAACTAAACGAGAAGTAT
>LUZO01000598.1 GCA_001603685.1 Bacteroidales bacterium Bact_23 | reverse complement strand
TCGTAAAATAACGCACAAAGGTAATCATCATTGTATTTGGTTCGGAAAAAGGCGCCGGTTGCGGATTCGGGTAAGCGGTTTATGAAGCGTTTCCGCCGGCCTTACCCTTTCATTATTTGCCGGGCTGCACGGCAGATTCCGTCGGTATCAAAACCGCATTCGGCGAACAGTTCCTCGGGTTTGCCCTGGGTGATGTAACGGTCGGGCACTCCCAGACGGACCAGCTCAGCCTGATAGTTGTGGTCGGCCATAAATTCGAGTACGGCGCTGCCCAGCCCTCCGATGATGGTGCCATCTTCCACTGTGATGATGCGGCGGTACCTTTTGAACACTTCATGCAACAGCCTCTCATCCAGCGGTTTCAGGAAACGCATATCGTAATGTGCCGCCAGAATGCCATCGTTCCGGAGGATATCGCAGGCAGCGGCGACAAAATTCCCCGGATGGCCGATGCTGAGGATGGCGAGCTCCTCCCCTTCGCGCAGCCGCCGTCCGGTTCCCACCCCGATCTCCTTAAAGGGCTTCTTCCATTCGGTTGAAATGCCTCTTCCTCGCGGATAGCGGATTACGAACGGCCCCATGCCGTCGAGCTGGGCGGTGTACATCAGGTGGCGAAGCTCCGTTTCGTCCATGGGCGCCGAAATGGTAAGTCCCGGAATTGCCCTGAAATAGGCCAGGTCGTAAACGCCGTGGTGGGTAGGCCCGTCCTCGCCGACCAGCCCGCCCCTGTCGAGGCAGAAAACCACATGCAGCCCCTGAAGCGCCACATCGTGAATCACCTGGTCGTAGGCGCGCTGCATAAACGACGAGTAGATGTTGCAGAACGGTACCAGCCCGCGGGCCGCCATTCCCGCCGAAAAGGTTACGGCATGCTGCTCGGCAATGCCCACATCAAAGGCGCGTTTGGGCATCACCTTCATCATCATGTTCAGCGAACAGCCGGTGGGCATGGCGGGCGTTACCCCGACAATCTTCGGGTTTTTCTCCGCCAGCTCAATAATGGTCTTCCCGAATACATGCTGATACTTCGGCGGCAGGCTTTTGTCGGGCTGCTCGATGATTTCACCGGTGGTTTTGTCGAAAACGCCGGGCGAATGGAACAGAATCTGATCCTTTTCAGCCTTCTCAAAACCTTTGCCCTTTACAGTGGCCACATGCAGGATCTTGGGCCCCGGAATGTTGCGGATATCCTGCAGCAGCTTGGCAAGCCTCACAACATCGTGGCCGTCAACCGGGCCGAAATAGCGGAAGTTGAACGCCTCAAAAAGGTTGCTTCTGTTCAGAATGGTGCTTTTCAGCGCATTTCCGATCTGCTTTACCACCGCCCTCGAATTCTTGCCGTAGCGCGTATTGCCGCCCATAACCCGCCACACCCAGTCGCGGAATTTATTGTAGGCCTTCGAAGTCACGATATCGAGCAGGTATTCGCGCAGCGCCCCGACGCTTTTGTCGATGGCAATGCCGTTGTCGTTGAGGATAACCAGCAGGTTGGTGTTCGATACGCCGGCATTGTTCAGCGCCTCCATAGCCATACCGCCGGTCATGGCGCCGTCGCCGATTACGGCAATGTACTGCTCTTTCCCTGCTCCCAGCATCTTCCCGGCGGTAGCCATGCCCAGTGCCGCCGATATGGAGGTGGAAGCATGGCCCACCCCGAAGGTATCGTATTCGCTTTCGGCCATTTTCGGGAAACCGCTGATGCCGCCATAGGTACGGTTGGTATGAAACTGATCGCGCCGGCCGGTAATGATTTTATGGGCATACGCCTGATGCCCCACATCCCAGATCAGCTTGTCGTCGGGCGTGTGGAAGGCGTAGTGGATGGCCACCGCCAGCTCCACCGCACCCAGGCTGGCGCCCAGATGCCCCGGATTTGAGGAGATTACCTCGATGATAAACTGCCTGATTTCGTTGCAAAGCAACGGAAGCTCGTCCTCCTTCAGCTTGCGAAGGTCGGCAGGCGAGTTAATCTTATCAAGCAGTTGAACCGGAATCTGGGGTGTCATAATCCTTGGCGGAAAGTCAATGTGCAAATTTAGGAAAAATCCGGTATGGTCGGGTGAGATTGTACCATGGTTTCAGGGG
>LUZO01000597.1 GCA_001603685.1 Bacteroidales bacterium Bact_23 | reverse complement strand
GCTCAGTATATTCCGGTTTGATAAAAGTTATTCTCTTCTTTTTGTAATCAAACAGCACATCATAATCTTTAATAACCTCATACCCGATCAGGCCATGAATGCTGGTTTTTAATTCTTTTTCCAGATGAGAAAGATCCATGCTGATTACTTCCTGACTGTCCATTCCGATTTCGCCAAATTGCAAGCTTCCTATGGTTTCCAAACCCATCTGATCAATGGCGCCCCCCACACCAATGGCATTGCTGATAGACTTTCCTCCCTTATCGGAGGTGCTTTTTTGATGATTATTGTTCAAAACCAGCACGGGAGAACCACTATCCAGAATAAAATTTCTCTGTTCACCATTCAAAAGTGCTTTAACCATAATCAAATTCCCGGCTTTTTGAAAAGGAACAGTAAAATAGTCTTCTGATCCGGACTGAATCTGAGCATCCGTATCCTTGGTCATTACTTTCATTGGAAACAGATCCATTGATTTAAGCTGATCCTTTTCATTAAAAATGAAGGTAGAAGTGATTTTCCCCATCTTTTTAAACTGAGCTTCATATTCCATCTTTAAAACATTGGTTTTATGCTCACTCTTTTTCCTGATATCTCTTACCTGCTCATTTAACTGACTGAACAGCTGAGGCAGGATCATTCTCGCGATGGAACCACTCTGACCGGCAATGCTGAAATCATCCGATAAATATTTCATTATCGGTTCAGCATCCTTTTGGTTAATCGCCTTGTAAACTTCTGAAACAATCTGCTCACATTTCTGAACATTCTGAGCTTCGCTAAGCTTTACGAAAAACAGTAAAGCGATGAACACAACTAATCTTTTCATTTTTTGATTTTTTAAGGTTTCTGATGATGCAAAATTGAAAAGTCTTATCTTAACAGGGTACTAACGAATGTTATTGTTTGTTAAAGTAGTAACAGGAGATACGCCCCGACCAAAGAATATGATTATTTTTGAAGTATGAAACCCGGAAGAAAAATTTTAGCCTTTATTATTTTTATTGCTGTGCTGATTATTGGCATTCAGATATACTGGAACTATATACAGTACAGCAATAACCGTATTCAGGTTATCAAAGAGATACAGAGCATCCTGGATAATGTCTCAAGGGAATATGACAAAAATTTCTTTCAACTGCCCGGTTTAACCGATGGCGGAATGAAGGTTGAAGTTGAGCATGGTGATGGCGAATCCATTCAAACCATAATTGATGAAGTTCTGGCAGAAATACAGAATAAAAATCTTATAGATTCCGGTGACACTACAAGTCCGGAAATCAGTTACAAAGTAATTGTCGCTGAACCGGATTTAAACAAATACAGGGAATTATTGCAGCAGGAGCTCCGGGCACATGGATATAAGATGGATTTTAGTCTGAAAATCATTGAAAACGATAAGGTAAGCGACTCTTTGGGAAGCATTCCGGCAAATTTTGATATTATTACTGCCAGTTCCCTGTTATCATCCTTAAATCCCGATTCTTATATATATATGTACTATTCCAATCCGGTATTGCCCTCTTTGCTTAAGGGAATAACCGGCATAGTGTTATCATTGATTTTATGCGGCATAGTATTTTTTGCGCTGTACAACCTTATGTTTATTATCAATAAGCAGAAAGAGATCTCAGAGATAAAGAATGACTTTATCAATAATGTTACACATGAGTTCAAAACCCCGATTGCTACCGTATCCAGTGCTTTGGAAGCGATTAAACTTTTCAATAATGAAAACCTGAGCGATAAGTCAAAACATTATCTGGATATTTCGGAAAATCAGCTTAAAAAATTAAATCATCTGGTTGAGAAAATTATGGAAACATCTCTACTGGAAAATTCGCGGCTGGAACTGGAGTTTAAAAATACCGATTTGATAAAGTTAATAAAAGACAATGTAGAACGACACCGGCTCAATAGCTCCAAAGAAATATTGTTTGACAGCAATGTGGAGATTCTGGAAAGGGAGGCAGATCCTTTTCATTTTGAAAATGCCGTATCCAATTTGCTGGATAATGCCATAAAATACGGTGGAAATAAAATTGAAGTCTCCGTTACAGATGCTGAAGAGAATACAAAAATTATGGTAAAAGATAATGGGGCAGGGATTCCGGCTCAGGATCAGCCCTATATTTTTGATAAATTCTACCGCAGCACTACCAAAAACATTCATAATGTCAAAGGTTTTGGTATAGGGCTTTATTATACCAGAAATATTATTGAAAAACACAATGGCACCATCGAATTAA
>LUZO01000596.1 GCA_001603685.1 Bacteroidales bacterium Bact_23 | reverse complement strand
GGATAAACGATGGGAAAAATTGGAATTTTTTATGGTGGCACCACCCAGGGCAGTACTTACAAGGCGGCTCAGGCAATTGGAAAAGGCTTTGGAAAAGGCATGGTTGCCTACCACAATGTTGGAGAAGTAACTTCGGCTGATTTTGAAAAATATGACTTTCTGATTCTTGGTACTTCGGCCTGGGGAATCGGTGAGATGCACGAAGATTGGGAGCGTTTCATCGATTTACTGGTTGAAGCAAAGATTGAGGACAAAAAGATTGCCATTTTCGGTCTGGGCGACCAGGTTGAATATCCGGAAAGTTTTGTGGATGGCATGGGTACCATATTCTGCCGCCTGCCGCACAAGGAAAATGTGGTTGGTTTCTGGCCGACAAAAGGATACTCATTCTATTTCTCAACCGCTGAGAAAGACGGAAAATTTGTAGGGCTGGCCCTCGACGAGGACACCCAGCCTGAACTTACCGGCGAGCGTATTGAAAAATGGGTATCGCAGTTGAAGAAGGAGTTTAAACTCAACTGATTCAATTGCAGCAAGCCTTCACAGGCTGAGTTTTACTCTTAATCTTTTAATGTACAGGAAAGCCGGGTTCATCCCGGTTTTTTAATTTTTGGTTACCGGTTTTTTGGAAATTTGAAGTTTCTGATTTTTTTTACTTTTGCATACCTTTCCGAAAGGTATTTAATCCATAACAACACTTATGAAATACATAACCCGTTCTTTTTCCGCCCTTTTTATTCTTCTTTTTTCTGTCGGTCTTTTTGCTCAGGAAGCAGTTTTTTCGCCTGACAGGCTTCAGAAACACATTGATTATCTGGCATCTGAGAAGCTTGCCGGCCGTAAGGCAGGTTCCGAAGGCGATTCGCTTGCCGCCGATTATATCCGCAACCGTTTCCGTGAAGCCGGCGCAACCCTGCTCTTCAACAACGGATTTCAGTATTTCAGCCTGGTGGCCGATGTAAAGGCAGGTGCAAACAACGCTCTGACTGCCAATGGAAAGGAATATGCTCCGGGAAAAGATTTTCAGCCATTCTCGTTCTCTGCAACTGCAACCGCAACCGGCCCGGTAGTGTTTGCCGGATTTGCGATAGCAGGCCAGAGCGGTGAGATGCTGTGGGATGACTTTGGCGCCGTTGATGTTCGTGGAAAATGGGTTCTGGCCCTGCGCGGCGACCCCGAGCCCGACAATCCGAACAGCGGTTTTATACCTGTTTCGTCCGACCGCGCCAAGGCAATGGCAGTCCGCGACCGCGGAGCAGTCGGCCTGCTGCTGGTTTCGCCCTCAACCATTGAAAGGATGGACCAGCCGGTGGATATCAGCTTCGATAAATCGGTGTCGGATGCCGGCATTCCGGTAATCAGCGTAACGCGCAAACTGTCGGCTGCACTGCTCAGCCTGCCGGTTTCCGCAATTGACTCACTCGAAAAGGTGATGCTTGATAAACTGGTAAGCGTTGGCTTTGATACCAAATCTTCGGTTAAGGCTTCCACTGAAGTTGTTCGAAGCAAGGTTACCAGCCGCAATATTGTGGCGGTATTGCCGGGCAACGATCCCCGCCTTAAGGATGAGTACATCGTAATCGGTGCGCACTACGACCACCTTGGAATGGGCGGCCCCGGTTCGGGCTCAAGAATGCTAGATACCCTTGCCGTACACGCCGGAGCCGACGACAATGCCTCGGGCGTGTCATCGCTTATTGAACTGGCAGACTGGTTCGGTAAGAAAGGCATCAGGCATGGCCGTAGTATAATGTTTGTTTCGTTTGGCGCCGAAGAGATGGGGCTGCTGGGATCACGCCATTTTGTGGCTAACCTTCCTGTTAAAGCTGAATCCATTAAGGCGATGATCAATATGGATATGGTTGGCCGCCTGAAAACCGATCAGCCGGTGGTTACCATTTCGGGAACCGGCACCTTTACCGTAGCCGATTCACTGCTCGATCTGCACACGAACAACCGGCCCTTTGAGGTTGTCCGCGCTCCCGATGGCTATGGCCCGTCGGATCATGCCTCTTTCTACAGCGAGGGGATTCCGGTGCTCTATTTCACCACCGGCGCCCATGCCGATTATCACACCCCGCTCGACCTGCCCGACAGAATCAACATCAAAGGACAAAAGGCTGTAACTGAGTTGGTTGCTGTAATTTCGAAAGATCTTGCATCCATGCCTCAGACGCCTGTTTTCAGGGAAAGCGGTTCAAGGGTGCAGTCGGGACGCTACAGCCGCAACCTGAAAGTTACGCTGGGCATTATGCCGGATGTGTCGGGCGCCGAAACCGGCGGAGGCATGATGGTGGAAGGTGTCAGGAAAGACGGGCCGGCAGCAAGAGCCGGAATGGCAAAGGGCGACATCATCGTTGCAATCAACGGACAACAGGTGGCCAATGTATATGATTACATGGGCAGAATGAGCAAACTGAAACCGGGTGAAACGGTCAACATAGAAATTATCCGGAAAGGACAGCACGAAATCCTTATCGTTCAGTTGTAGTTGAAAATCAAAGTATTAAAAACCTTATAAAAGCCGTATGGTAAATCTTTTTTCCCGGGATATTGCCTATAAATTCATCAAATTCGGAGTGGTCGGATTCTCGGGAGTGATTGTTGACTTCGGGTTTACCTATGTATGCAAGGAGTGGCTGAAGATACAGAAATATGTATCCAACGCCATTGGATTTACCATCGCCGCAAGCAGCAATTACTACCTGAACCGGGTATGGACCTTTCACAGCAACAATCCTGAGATTGCCTCGGAGTACGGCATGTTTCTCTTTATCTCGCTGATCGGTCTGCTGATTAACACCCTGGTGCTGTGGATGCTGGTTTCAAAGGCTAAATTCAACTTCTACTTTTCGAAACTGCTGGCCATAGGGGTGGTTACCATCTGGAATTTTCTGGCAAACCTGAATTACACTTTTCTTCACTGATTGTCAGTGAGTTTTGGTCATCGTTTCGGGAATAACCAGGATGAAATCGGCTTTACCGGCATTCTCCGAAGCGAGGCTGTCAACCGAGGGTTGTTCTGCACTTTTTATGGTAACGATCTTCCTGTTTTGTGCAACGCATGACCCACTTTTAAATTTTCATTTCAAGTAGTTGAGTTTG